>RECX01000184.1 GCA_007693825.1 Balneolaceae bacterium | reverse complement strand
GTTCCGCTTTGGCGTACTGTAACTGTTTGACTTCCTTGAATTTCTTACTCATACATCGAGAAGGGGTTCGCTACATTTGATTTTTTGCAAGAGCGTTAATATACGAAACTTTCAAGACAGCATTAGCCTGCCCGGATAACATGCACCACTGGATGCATGCACACCTCATTAACTGTTTCAACCCTGAACAGGAAACTAAACGCATCCGGCAGCAATAAAAAATAGATCATTGGAAAATTATAAAAAAAGTGGCTTTTTTATTGCAGAATTGATTGCAAGCGACACCCGGCGTCCCGGACTGTGACGCCCGAAAACACATAACATACTATTATGCAAAAGGTTACCAACTTGGACCTCAGAACTATTACAGCCCAAGACCCGCTCCGCATCTGTTTCGTATGCCTCGGGAATATCTGCCGCAGCCCGACGGCGGAGGGCGTTTTCCAGCACATCATCACTAAAAACGGGTTTTCTTCTCTGGTGGAAGTGGACTCTGCCGGCACGGCCGCATATCATGTGGGGGAACCGGCCAACAGTAAAAGCCGGATGGTCGCCGACCAGAACGGGGTGACCCTCAAGTCCAAGGCGCGCAAATTCGAGTACTCCGACCTGGAGTATTTCGATCTGGTGATTGCCATGGACAAGGAGAACCTGCGCGATCTGCAGCGGCTGGACCGGAAAGGGCAATACCGCAGCAAGATCTTCCTCTTGCGCGATTTTGATCCGGTGCCCGGCGACCGTGAAGTGCCCGACCCCTACTACGGCGGTATCAACGGATTTGAACTGGTGTACGAAATTGTGCTGCGCAGCTGCGAGTCGCTGCTGGATGCGATTCGTCCCCACTTTGAAAAAAACGGATCGGACGTAAAATGACCCTCTCGCCCGCACTGCTCGACTTTTTCCTCGAACGGACCGGCCAGGAAGTGACCGGGGACACACCGGTGGGCGGTGGCTGCATCAACGATACCATTCAGGTCTCCCTGCAGGACGGCAGCCGCTATTTCGTCAAACAGAACAAGATTTCGCTGCGCGACATGTTCGAAAAAGAGGCGACGGGACTGCAGCTGCTGGCGGATGCAACCGGCGAAACCGGCGAGATACGCATCCCGGAAGTGACCGGCCTCACGGAAGACCATGAATCCGGACAGGCCTTCCTCATCCTCTCCTTTGTTGACGAGGGACGCCGGAGCGGCGATTTTGACCGGCGTTTCGGAAGTGCCCTTGCCGTGCTCCACCGGCATACGACCCGGCAATACGGACTGGACCACGACAACTACATCGGCAGTCTTCCACAGAAAAACGACCGGCGCGAAACATGGAACAGCTTCTTTATGGAATGCCGGCTGGAACCCCAGTTCGCCATGGCCCGTGAACAGGGTTTTTTCAATGGCACGGCCCGGCAATCGCTCGAGCGCCTCGGCAAAAACCTGCCGGAACTGCTGCCGGAAGAGCCGCCCTCCCTGCTCCACGGCGATTTATGGGGCGGCAACTACCTGTGCGACAATGAAAACCGTCCCGTCCTCATCGATCCCGCCGTCTATTACGGCCACCGCGAGGCCGAACTCGCTTTCACCACGCTTTTCGGAGGCTTCGGCCGCGAATTCTACTCGGGCTACGAAGAATCGTGGCCGCTGCAGCCCGGTTTTGCCGAACGCCGCGACATCTACAACCTGTATCCCCTGCTGGTCCACGTCAACCTCTTCGGCGGAATGTACGTCTCGCAGACCGAATCCATCTTGCGTCGTTATTGACAGTGTGCATTCTCCCCGTTGAACCCGTCACACCGTACCATTGTTCAGCGTAATTCGTTACCTTAATGAAATTATCCTGAAACGGAATCCGATGCACGTGAGATTTACCCTGCTTGTACCCCTTCTGTCCGCCATCCTGGCAGCGACAATGACCCTTTCCGCCTGTTCGTCGACCGAACCGACGGCCGCTGACCGCCCGGAACATCCACACGGCCAACCGGCTCCGGACCGGACGCAACCCGGTTTGCCTGAGGCCCGGCCCGGCACCGGGGAAGAGACTATGGCACGGACCCATTTCATCCGCGGCCTCACCGCCCTCGAGCTGAAAGACCCGGAGCGTGCCGAGGTCCATCTGAACCGGGCGCATGCCCTGCTTCCGCACATGCCCGGGGTAAATTACGCGCTGGCAAGGCTCTACCTGGAGAAAAGCGACTATGCCGGCAGTGTCTTCTACAGCCGCCGCGCCGTGGAGCTTGAACCCGAAAACAAGTGGTATCGCATGATGCTGGTCGACGGACTGCGTGGCAGCGGCGAATACCGGGAAGTGCTCCACCATCTTGATACGGCCCTCACCTACCATCCCGGCGATATCCAGCTGCTCTACACCAGGGCGCGCATGCAGGCATCGCAGGGTGACTACGAGGCATCCAACCAGACCTACCAGCAGATCCTGGATTTGCTGGGTCCCGACCGCGCCATCCACTACCAGCGCATCAGCAATTTTTCCAGGATGGATGACACCGATGCCATCATCACGGAACTGCTTAAAATCCTGGAGCTGGATCAGGGCAACGTGAACACCCTGCTCATGCTCAGCCAGTTTTATCTTGAGGAGGAGCGTACCAACGAGGCGGCCGGCCTGCTGGAGCAGGTGCTGCAGCGCAATCCGCAGCATCCCGAGGCACTGGTCAACCTGGCCGACATCCACATCATGAACGAGGAATGGGACAAGGCGGGCGAGCTGCTGCTGGGACTGGTCGGGGATCCGGTCGTTTCCCTGTCCAACAAACTGGAGATCGTCCAGTATGTGCTTAGCCGGTTTTCGCACGACCCGGACAACCAACAGCTTCAGGGTACGGCTTCCATGCTGGTGGATACGCTCATCACCGATGACCCTGATAACGGCATGATACACGCCATGGCGGCTGAATTTCATATCATCACCGGGGACGGGGAGCAGGCGCTGCACCATCTGCATCGCACCACCGAGCTGATGCCCGAAAACGATGCCGCATGGCGCCAGCTTGTGCAGACCTACTACATCGAGGGGATGTACGAGGAGACGATTGATGCCGGCCTGCGCGCCGAGGAGTTCATCCCGCAGGATGCGTTTATCCTGTTTTTTGTAGGCGGCGCCTATTTCCTGAAGGATGAATACGAAGAAGCCGCCAAATGGCTGAGCGACGCAGCGGACCTGCCCGCCCGGGCGCCGTTCCGGTCCATCATCCTGGGCACGCTTGGCGACGTACATGCTTCCCTGGACAACTGGGACGAGGCCGATGACGCCTATGAGGAAGCCATCACGCTGGATCCGGACAACGACGTGGCCCTGAACAACTACGCCTACTATCTTTCCGAACGGGAAACGCGCCTCGACGACGCAAAACAGATGGCGCTCAGAGCCCTGGAACTCAATCCCGAAAATGCCGCTTTCCTCGACACGATGGGCTGGGTTTACTACAAGCTGGGTGATTACGAGAAGGCGCATGAGTACATCCGCGCATCCATCGAGACCGGCGATGCGAGTGCCGAGGTCCTGGAGCACATGGGCGATGTGTACGACAAGCTGGGCGACCCCGACCGTGCGCACTACTGGTGGCAGAAGGCCCTCGACAAAGACGAGACACGGACGTATCTGAAAGAGCGTCTCCACATCAACTGACGGACATGAGACGCGATATAACAGCAATTGCAGCTTCCCCGCCGCGTGTCGCGCCGGCACTGGCAGCACTTCCGGCGCTTCCGGTTGCAAGGGCTTCACGGAAACCGAACGGTCCGGCTTCGGCGTTCAGCGCCCTCACGGGACTGTTTTTCCTGCTTCTCCTGCTTTCCGCCTGCTCCGCCCCCGGGACACTGCAGCTGGAAGAGGGTGCGTTTGTCCCGTCCGAAATCGGAAAAGAGGTGTTTTTTGAACAGTATGCCGAAATGAACCTGGTGCCGCGGGCCGTGAGCGGACGGGCCAGCGTGCAGGTGAGCGAGCCGGGGCACACCGAACGGGCCAATGTGCATTTCCGGTCGGACCGTGACGAAAGCCTGCTGCTGATCAGGACCAGCCTGGGCATTGAAGGCGGACGTATCTACAGCAACCCGGACTCGGTGATCGTATACAACCGGATCGATGAAGTGGCGCACAAAATGTCCCATTACGATGCCGCCTGGTTCTATCTGAACGGCATCGGGGCCATGAACCTGCTCCGCATGCTGTACCCGCTGACCGGCCCGGAGCAGATCGAAGCCATCTTTGAATCCGGTGATTACTTCCTGGTGGAGACCCTTTACGGCGACCGGCACATCCTGGACCGCGACCGCCTTCTGCTGCGGCGCACCGAGCGCGGCACCCTGCATCCGGAGGCCTATAGCACGTTCGCGTTCGACAATCACGCGGAAGTGGACGGACACCGCCTGCCGCGGCGCATCCAAATCTTGAGTTACGACGAAAAATCAAATATTTTTCTGGTGATCCGGTCTCTGGAGATAAACCCCTCCGGCCTTGAATTCGACCCGGAAATCCCGGACAACATTGATATCATCCGGCTATGAACCGACGGCTGCCCTCCGCCCAGATATTCTTTTTTGTTGCCCTCACGTGTGTGATGGTCGTACTTCCTGCGTCGTCATCCGGGCAGAACTATCAGAACATCCGCCTGGAGCTTCAGCAGCAGCAGGAGCATGCGCGCAGCGAGATCGCTTCGCTGCAGGGCCGGATCCGGCAGTTTGAAGAGCAGATATCGGAAGCCGCCGACGCCTATTCCGACATGTATCAGCAGTTTCAGAACCTGCGCAACGAAATCACCCTGCGCAATGAGGTGCTCCGCAATATGGAGTCCGAGCGGACATCCATCCTCAAGGAACTGGAAATCACCCAGCGGCAGATCGACGATCTCACCGAGGACCTGAACACGCTCATTGAGAACTACAAATCCACCCTCACCTATATCTACAAGCACGGGCGGGTCCCCGAGGAGATCCTGCTCTTCACCTCGGCTTCCATCAACCAGATGCTGGTGCGTTCCTACTATCTGCAGCGTTTTGAGGAATACCGCCAGGGTCAGGCGCGCCAGATCGGGGTCATGCAGGATGAGTTGAAACTCCGGGAGGATGAGCTGGAAGATGCGCGCCGCCGCAGTCAGCAGAATATCGCGGCGATGCAGCAGGAGCGTTCGGCCCTGGAGCGGCGCCGGCAGGTCCAGGAGCGGCAGGTTGCCGAATTGCGCCGGGACCGCGAACGGCTGGAGCAGCGGCTGAACGCATCCCGACGCGAAGCTGAAAACCTTGAGCAGACCCTCTCCAGGCTGATCGAGGAAGAAACCCTGGCCCGTGCCGCCGAACAGGAACGGCTCGCCCGGCTGGAAGAAGTGCGCCAGCAGCGGCTGGCCAGCGCCGAGAACATCCGCAGCCGCCGGGAACGCGAAGCGCAGATTGCCCGGTATTCCACCCCATTGCAGGATCCCGGCCTGCCGTCTGACGAGCTGCTTGGCACGCTCGAAAACTCCTTCGAACAGCAGAAAGGCCAGCTGCCGTGGCCGGTCCCGTCCGGGGTCGTATCGGCACGGTTCGGCAATCGCGTCAATCCGGTCTACGGCACCCGCATTGACAATCCCGGCATTGAGATCCTCACCGAAGCCGGCAGCGAAGTGCGGGCCGTCCATGACGGCTATGTTTTCGCCGTGCAGCCCATTCCCGGGTTTGGCAACTGCGTCTTTGTCAAGCACGGCAGATATATCACCGTCTACGGCAACATGAGCGATATCAGCGCGGCGCGCAACCGGTTTGTCCGGGAAGGAGAAGTCATTGGCCGGTCGGGCGACGAGGACTCGCTGCGCGGCACGTCGCTCTTTTTCATGATCCGCGACCAGAACACCAACCTTGATCCGGAAGTCTGGATCTCAAGCCGTTAGGCAAACCACAGGTAACAACGATCCATGTCCGACACAAAACAACAGATTGCCCGCGGTTTTGCCTTCACCGGCGCCACGCTGCTCCTGGGCGTCGTCATTTTTTTCTTCACGCAGGGACTCATACCGTTTGTCGAACTTCCCGATATCGCCGGATCGGTTTTTTTCCTTGGATTCATCCTCATTTTCCTGAACCTGAGCTTTGCACTGGCGCGCCGCTTTTGCAGCCGCACGTTTGAGATGGAGCATTTCCCCTATGTGCTGGGACTGGTCCTGGTGCTGCCAACCGTGGTCCTTTCCCTGGTGACGGAACGTTTCAGCGGGGCGGGTCCAGCAGCGACATTTATCGGGATAATCACGCTCGCAGCCCTTACCGGCGCGTTCCTGGGGATCCGAAGCGGCGGACGCAGGCGCGACCGGCTGATCCGTGAAGCGCTTGAATCCGGCGGCACCGAAACGCCCGGCTCGTGACGCAGTCAGCGGTTTCGGTGCAGGTGGTTATGGCCTGAACCGCATCCACCCGAAAAAAGTTATGTTTTGACGGCAAAAATCCTATTTTAGGTGCTTTGAAATACCTTTCCCGGCAGTTGAGCCACCCTTCGGAAGCTCCTTAGAACGTAATTTCAATTCAGATGAACGAAGTGACACAAAGCACGGCTGTTTTTACCAACGACGCCATCGTACTAGGTATACTGGCAAGCATTCTTGCCGTAATTTTCATCACCCAGCGCAGTGAAAAGCCGTTTTTTCAGAAATTCTACACCTATGTGCCGTCGCTGCTGCTCTGTTACTTCATTCCCTCGATCCTGAACACGCTCGGGATCATTGACGGGGAGGCATCCAATCTGTACTATGTCGCTTCCCGGTACCTGCTGCCCACCAGCCTGGTGCTGCTCACGCTCAGCATTGACCTGAAAGCGGTGCTGCAACTGGGGCCCAAGGCCATCATCATGTTCCTTGCCGGCACCACCGGCATTGTGATTGGCGGACCCCTGGCCATCCTCATTGTCTCTTCGTTCGCCCCCGACCTGGTAGGCGGTGCGGGTCCGGATGCCGTATGGCGCGGACTGGCGACCGTGGCCGGCAGCTGGATCGGCGGCGGGGCCAACCAGGCGGGTATGCTCGAGATCTTCGGCGCCAGTCCCGACCTGTTCGCCGCCATGGTAACGGTGGATGTGCTTATTGCCAGTATCTGGCTGGCCTTCCTGCTCTACGGCGCCGGGATAACACATCGTATCGACAAGTTCTTCAAGGGGGATGTGAGCGCTATCGACGCCTTGCGCAAGAAAGTGGAGAACTACCGGCTGAGCATCGAAAAAATGCCGACGCTCCCGGATACCATGGCCATCATAGGAATCGGGTTCGGGATGACGGCCATTGCCCATTTCGGATCCGACAACATCACCCCATGGATCGTCGACAACTTCCCCAACCTCGACCGCCTCAGTCTCACCTCGCCCTTCTTCTGGCTCATCAGTATTGCCACGGCACTTGGGCTCGGCCTATCCTTCACCCGGGCCAGGCAGCTTGAGGGCGTCGGCGCCTCGCGCATCGGCAGCCTGTTGCTGTACGTTCTGGTGGCCACCATCGGCATGCGCATGGATATCATGGCCGTCTTCCAGAATCCCGGCTATTTCCTGATCGGTTTCATCTGGATAATCTGCCATGTCATAATTCTGCTCACCGTGGCCAAGATCATCCGCGCGCCTTTCTTCTTCGTGGCTGTGGGAAGCCAGGCCAACATCGGCGGCGCCGCATCCGCGCCTATCGTCGCGTCCGCATTCCATCCGGCCCTGGCACCGGTAGGCGTGCTGCTGGCCGTAGTCGGATACGCACTTGGCACCTACGCCGCCTGGTTCTGCGGAATCCTTATGAGTATCGTCGCACCCTGAAACAAGCAGCTTCGTAATTTTTTTTTGACATACGGCGCTTTTTTCAAAATATGACTGGCTCCTGGTTGTTTTTCTCTAAAAAAATAATCATAATAACTATTGAGCAAAGGGATAGAGGGTCACTGAAAGCAACGTTGTTCCCGACACTTTTTCTTTTCAGTAGGCTAAACAGTTGATTTTTCAGCTGGCTCCACATTGCGGCAAGACGAATTAGTCGTTATGATGAAACGTACAGGTTTGGCTCTCTTACAGGGAAATTGACCGGGAAAACAAGAACCAACCTGTTTATTTGCGGACATTCCAACCCACCAGATATAATCTCAATGATAATGCACACATTGTGCTATTTATTATCGCCTGTCTTCTAATCACATCCCACATCATTATCGTGCAACCAACCGAATCATGAGGCAACAATGATAAAAAAAATACAGTTACTCCTTCTTTTATTCTTTTTTGCACTTCCTGTATCGTCAGTAGCACAGGTCGGATCCCTCTCCGGGGTCATTACCGATGCTGAATCCCAGGAGCCTATTCCCGGAGCTACCATCTTTCTGACAGATATAGCCCGGGGTACCGCCTCCGATCTGGATGGCGAATATACCCTGGAGGGTATTCCCGAAGGCACCCATAACCTCCGGGTTACCTTTGTGGGTTATATGACCTACACCTCTACCATTGAAATAGAAGGGGGCCAGGAACTGGTTTATAATGTTTCCCTTTCGACCGATATTTACGAAATGGATGACATCGTGGTTACCGGCCTGTCTGTTGGAACCCCAAAAACCAAGACGCCTTTTGCCATCACCTCAATTCGCTCCGAACAGCTCCAGTTTGTGCCGGCCACCAACCCGGCCAATGCGCTTCGGGCCAGAGCTCCCGGCGTCCGCGTTGTCCAGGCATCCGGCCTCCCGGGATCCGATATGTACATGCGCCTTCGCGGTTCCAACAACCTCGGAGATACCCAGGGCCCGCTGATCGTTGTGGATGGAATTATCACACGTGGACGGATCCAGGATTTCGACATGCAGAATGTGGAATCCATCGAAATCATCAAAGGCGCCGCAGCAGCCGCGCTGTATGGCTCACTTGCAGGGAGCGGGGTAGTCCAGATCATCACCAAACGGGGACAGGATCTCGAGGGCACCCGGGTTACCATCCGTAATGAAGTGGGATACTCCTCACTGGCAAATAAAATCAGCCTGACCGAACACCATGCTTTCATGTTCGATGAACTGGGAAACTATCGCGATGCCGACGGTATTCCTTATCCCATCGGCGCACGGGGTATCATGGATCAACCTTACGACCTCCTTATTGACCAGCAGGATGAGTTTTTCACCGCCAGGCCTTTTTATACCAACTTTGTTTCCCTCGAAGGCAGGCAGGGCAACATCAACTACATGGTCTCTTTTGAGAATCTGAGTGACGGTGGCGTCATCGACGAAATGCCCGATTACAAAAGAAGGAACCTGCGGGCCAATGTTGACAACCAGATCAATGACCGGCTTCGGTTCTCACTCACATCCTTTTATGGAAAAATCGACGGGTATGCCATGACCCAGACCGGCCAGGGAGCCAATGTCTTCTGGGGAATCCTGAATACCCATCCCGACCTGGATCTGCGTCAACCCGGCCCGGGGGGAGAGAAATACAATCCTTTCGCACCTATTTCCAACTCACAGAATCCGCTCTATCTCCTTCACACACGTGACTTCTCCCGTGAAAGAGAACGATTCATGGGTGGTATCCACGTTCAATATGATGCAGCAAAATGGTGGCGGCTCGACGGACGGTTTTCCATGGACCGCACCAACACCAGCAGCTATAATTTCATTGAAAAAGGCACTCAGCGGGCCGATGAAACCAGACCGCATGAAGGGTCTTTCTGGAAAAGCAATTCCCGCTCGGATGCCAACATATCGACCCTGCGCTCACTTTTCCGCCAACAATTCGGTGATCTCAATGTAGGGCTGAATCTCTCCTACAGCTACGAAAGCCGGCCTTACGACTATACCTATGCTGGCGGTGGAGATTTCCAGATCGCCGGGCTCTTTGTCCTTGAAAACTCCAGTATAGAGAGAATGAGGATCTCCTCCACCTCCCAGGAAGTCCGGGCTGAAAACACCATGGCCAATCTCACACTGGATCTCAAGGATCGCTACATTTTTGACGGAGTCATTCGTCGTGACGGTTCGTCCCTGTTTGGTGCCGATGAAAGATATAAAATCTATTTCCGTACCGCGGGTGCCTACCGGGTAACCGAGGACTTCCGCATTCCAAATGTCAATGAACTGAAACTGAGAGCCTCCTATGGATCATCCGGACGGAGACCTGGCTTTACGGCTCAGTATGAAGTAGTTACATTGGGTGAAGCCGGCCTTCAAAAAATCACCGCCGGTAACCGCAATGTGAAACCCGCTGATGTGCGTGAATTGGAATTGGGGATCGACATCCGCTTCCTGGATCGGTTCTTTGCCGAAATCAACTTTGCTTCAACCGTAGCCAAAGACCAGATATTGCTTGTTCCTGTTTCGCCGACAACCGGCTACAGCAACCAGTGGCAAAACGTTGGGACCCTGGAGTCGGAAATTGTCGAATTTGCCCTGAACGGAAGGCTTATCAGCAGATCTGACATGAACTGGGATATGACCTTTTCATTTGACAAGTTGTTCCGCCAGGAAATCACCGAACTCAATCGAACCCCCTTCTTCCGGCGTCAGGGCGGTGTTGAAGCCGGTTTGAATATCTTTCGTATTGCCGAAGGTGAACAGCTTGGCGCCATGTACGGACAAGCTTTCGCACGGTCACTCAACGAACTCACACTTGATGAGAGCGGACATGTAATGAATTGGCATGGCTACCAGCCCGGCAGCCCCGATAACCTGGGAATCGATGCTTTTTCAATCAACTCCCAGGGCTATGTCATTCAGCAGGGAACCGAGTACTCCGCAGATGAGCGGCCTATGCGCATTGTTGACGAAGAAGGCGAAGTCCTGAGAAAGAAAATCGGCGATGTCAATCCTGATTTCAATATCGGCCTCAGCTCCACCTTCCAGTACAAAAACTTCACCATCTTTGCACTCTTTGACTGGCAGCAAGGCGGTGAAGTGTACAACTACACACGCCAGGCCCTGTATCACCGCTACCGGCATGGGGACATGGATATGAGTGGAAAACCCGAAGGTCAGCAAAGGCATGCAGAATACTTTGCACAGCATCTCTATAATGCAAACGCGGCTGTCAATGAATTTGTCGAAGATGCCTCCTTCTTGAAAATCCGGGAAATATCGCTGGCCTACTCCTTTCACAGCCAACAGCTGCATCGCATGGGAATCGGCAATTTGATCCGGGAAGCCAAAGTCTCGGTGAGCGGAAGGAATCTCTATACGTTCACCAGCTACTCGGGATTTGATCCCGAGGTGGCAGCCGGCAGCAATGCCACCAACTTCCGGGTCGATGAATTCACCTACCCGAATTTCAGGAACATTACCATGTCGTTGCAGATCGGCCTCTAAACCGGTCCGAACTTAATTTCGAACTCTATACGGAAAGAATGATGAAGATTAAGATTTTTACCACTCTCGTTTTGTTCATTTGCGCCGGTCTGGTCACAAAATGCGCCGACCTGGAGGTCAAAAACCTGAATGACCCCGATCTTCAACGAGTGCTTGAAACTCCGGAAGACTACCGCGAGCTGTTGGCCGGTGGATACAACTCCTGGTGGCGGGGCAGCCATGCCAACCGACTGCCTTTCGCCCATTTCGACGCCTGGGCTGATGTAAATACCACCACCAACAACTATCAGATCTATTACGATATGGGAACCAGGGAGCCCCGGCAACGTATCGACAACAATCCGGCCTCGGATGGGTATGGCTCCATGTCAACCCCATGGTCACACCTTAACTCGGCGGTCTCGATTGCAAACGATATCATCAAGTACATTGAAGTCGATGGCAACCGTGTGGTGATCGGTGGCAGGGACGACACCATGATGCTCCTGACCATGGCCTATCTGCTTCGGGGTCTCAGCAAAGGATATCTGGCCAATTTCTTCGATCAAGCCTATATCATCGGGGTGACTATTGAAGACCTTCGGTTTCGGCCTCATACCGAAGTACTGGAATCCGCCATTGACGATCTTGACCAGGCTATCGAACTGGCACAGGCCAACACCTTTACCACGTTCAACTTCCTGAGTGATGTCTCCATGGACAACCAGCAGATCGTTCAGTTTGCCAACACCCAGGCGGCCAAATATATCATCAGCAACGGCCGCTCTTCCGACCATTACACCCCGCAGGTCTGGCAACGTGTCGTTGATTATGCCTCCAATGGATACCAGGACCATCTTATTATGCAGGGTACAGGTACGGCTATCGCCGGGTGGCGGCATGAGTATCAGCGCCAGAGCGGTCTGGACTGGTACTGGAAGGCCGACTTGAGGATCATCAACCTGCTCGACCCCAGCTACCCGGCAAAATACCCTATCAAGGCTGCGGAAGCTGCCCGCCCGATTCCTCGGGCACAATCGGTGGACCCCAGACTTGAAAGCGACTTCACTTATGACCCCTGGAACCTGCACCGTTTTGTTACCGCACGCGGGCCTCAACTTCAGAGTGTCTACTATTTTTCCCGCTATGAAGACCTGTACCTGGATCAGGGCTTTGGTGACATCGTGGTCTTTCGCAAGGATAACATCGACATGATGCTGGCCGAGGCATACATGCACCTCGGACAAAAACAGCAGGCCATCAACCTGGTTAACGCAGGTTCCCGCACCACACGCGGCAACCTGCCCCCAATCCCGAATAATGCCAGCGACCAGGAAGTGTTCGATGCGATATACTATGAGGTGGAGATTGAATGCCAGCGTACATGGGTGGGCTATCAGTATTTTCTGGCGCGAAGAAGAGATATGCTGCAGGCAGGCACACCACTTCACCTGCCTATTCCCTATGAAGAACTCCAGATGATGGAATTGCCGGTTTACACATTCGGCGGCATAAACTTCACACATGAAGAGGGCACTGCCGACGGTGCAAATGCCTGGAATAACTTCTGGTATCCGGGAATCTACGACGAATGGCTGGACAACCTGTAAAGCGAACGTCAAACACTCCTTAAACAGGATTTGCAACCATTAAAAACCCCGTCCCACTTTTTGGGACGGGGTTTTTTAATTTGCGACCGGATCGGCAGGTAATGGCGGAATCGGCAGACAACGGAAAAATCAGCATGCTTCACTCTTTCGAAGCGTCCAGCAGTACCTCCCCGTTGAAATCCCTCAGGATGATCCTCTCCGGGATGAAATCCATGTTTGCCGGTTTTACGGTCAGTTCGAAACGCATGTGGTCAGGTGTCCTGCGGGCGGCATCAAAGTGGATGCCGTACTGTACCTGCTGCTTCCGGAGGGTCCACCCCTTTGCAACAATATCATAGTAATCAGCCTTCCTGCTTTCGTTGCCGGCAATCAGCTCAACGGAATTGACGGTCATGCTCTGAAGCGGCAGGTCCAGCACGATTTCCCCGCTTTCCTTGAAAGTGTAAGGAATTTCCCCGGGGTTTCTGTAGGGCAGCAGTTCAAGAGGGTTTCTGCTGTAGCGCTCGTCGCGGACATCCGGGTTCGGCAGTTCCACAAAATAACCGAGGTGCAGGTGCGGATACGAGGCGCCGGTCGCCCCGACCGTCCCTACCACATCATTCAATCCGACACGGTCACCGACGTTCACGTTGATGGTATGCAGGTGCAGATAGCTGGTTGCCAGACTGTCGGAGTGCTTGATCGTGATGGCGTTGCCCGCTCCTGTGCTTTGGCCGTCCCACTCCGCCCGCTGCACCACCTCGCCCGGAAGAACGGGGTACACGTTGGTTCCGGTGGGTGCGTAAAGGTCGATGCCGGCATGGAAATCATATCCGCCTGGCAGGAACCTGGGCCCGTATTGGGCGTAGGAAATGTCACTGTTCAGCTCTCTGTCACCACTCAGGGGCCACTGTGCCGAGGAAGGATCAACCGTTCGGTCAGGCAACTGCCATGGCTCGGAGGTCGGTGTCCGCTTCTCCTCGCAACCGGCAGCTGCAAGGGCAAATATGGCCGCTATGATCAGCAGCCTGTGGCATTGGAGTTTCATCGTATCCCGGACCCTGTAAGTTTTCGAATTACCGGTTCATCGCAAATCCGGTGTTGCCCCAATATACCCTTCCGCAGCCCGATTTGCCAGCACTACCTGTCCCATTGGAGGCCAATATCGCGGCGGCACGGATGCCGTATAAATCTGTAAGATCTCTGCGCTATCTGGAAACAAATCAGGAATATGAATTTTTAAAGAAATTTTATTGATATTTGTCCGGATTATTCACTATTTATGGCATGATTTACCGGGTATTGGTTAATGTACGTCTTATAGGGACATGATTTATTCAGATACCGGCAGATCATTCACAACTCAACTACCATAAAACAATAAGATCGGGGTAAGTGCTTTAATGGTATCAGTTTGCTGTGTTCCGTGTTAGGCCTTTCTTTTGTACATGGTTTTCTGTCCGGAAACTTTTGTCCTGTCAGGATCGGTATCATCGAACCGCATACTCATACCCGTTCAAGCTGTTCCAGATAGCGGAATGATCAAAAAAAAATATTCCGGTAGCTGAAACAGACAGAACAGCCCCTTCGCTGCCCGTTTTTCACGCAGGTAAATGAAACAGACGCAGTACAACTCATCACTTAACTAAAACGGAGATATATGAAGATCAAACAAATACTGTTTGTGGTCTCTCTATTGTTGTGTGCACAGCAAGTGTACGCGCAGGATATGACTGTGACCGGTCGGGTAACCGATGCGGAAACAGGAGAGTCCCTTTTTGGTGTAAGCATTCTCGTTGAAGGAACAACACGGGGTGATGTTACCAATATGGACGGTGACTACTCCATAACCGTTCGTGAGGCCGATGATGCCCTCATTTTCAGTTATGTGGGATACCGGACCATGCGCGTTATGGTCGACGGCAGATCCACCATCAACGTCCAGCTGCAACCGGAAATCGGCTTGCTGGATGATGTGATCGTGACCGCTTTCGGCATCGAGCGCGAGCGCCGCGCCCTGGGTTACTCGCTTCAGGATGTCGACGGCCAGGAAATCGTGGCTTCCGGAGCAAACAACCTGCTCAACGCACTTCAGGGACAGGTTGCCGGTGTCCAGATCAACCGGGGTGGAGGCGGAGCCGGACAGGGTTCCCAGATCTTCATCCGTGGTTTCACCTCGCTGGATCCTTCGGCCGACAACCAGCCGCTGTTTGTGGTGGACGGGGTTCCGATCAGCAACGAGACCATCGAGTCGACCGGCCGGGTACGGGGCATGTCCAACCGCGCCATGGATATCGATCCGCAGGACATTGCCAGTGTAACCGTACTGCGCAGTGCTCCTGCAACGGCTCTTTACGGAGTTCGTGCCGCTAACGGAGCCATTATCGTCACCACCAAGACCGGTCAGGCCGGCGAGGTGCGCGTGAACTTCTCGCACAGCGTCTCCCGCGAAGACGTGATCAACGCTCCTGCCTATCAGGACGTGTACGGCCCGGGCTTCGGTTTCAACTTCGATCCCAACAGTTTCTGGGGAGCATGGGGTGGAAAATTTGAGGACAACCCGACCTGGACCCAGACCATCGACGGACAACAGGTGGAAGTTCCCATGCAATACTACAACAACTGGGAAAACGCGATGCAGGCCGGATACGGCGTCAACAACAGCATCAACATCTCCGGTGGTACGCAGAGTGCAACATTCTACACTTCCGTTTCCGACTCACGGAACCGCGGTGTGATCCCCAACAACACCTGGAACCGCACCTCCGTGCGTGTGAATGGTAATGCCAACACCGGTATACTTCGTGTCGGCGCCTCCCTGAACTACATCAACTCCGGTGGTAACAGGGTGCCCTTCGTTAACTTCATGGAGCGGCTGGCTTACTGGAATACCTCCGCTGATGTAACCGACTGGCGCTTTGATGACGGACGGCACAAATCCGACAACGTCCTCGGAACCGGTTCGGGTCGCAACCCGGTGTATGATGCCAACATCAACACCTATGAAGACGATGTCAACCGCCTTATCGGTAACATCAATGCTTCTGTTGACCTGACAGACTGGCTGGCCCTGGAATACCGCATCGGTATGGATACGTATTCCGACATGCGCACCGAGATCGAGCCGGGACCGTTAGGCCTGGAGGATGAGTTTGTATGGAGTAGTAGTGTATTCGGCTTCATCGAAGAAAACCGGATAAACTCGCGCGATTTCACCTCCAACATCTCCCTGCGCTTGCACCGGCAAATCACCGATGACTTCGGTTTTGAAGGACGATTCGGAAACGACATCTTTGACCGGGAACTGAAGACCGTGCGTGCCCGCGGCAGCACTTTTGAAATTCCGCGGTTTGAACACTTCAGCAACACCGGGGACATCCTGATCGGACAAAGCCTCACGCAGCGCCGCCTCATCGGGGTGTACGCCGATGTGAATCTCGACTGGCGTAATGTGGTCTACCTGAACCTGACGGGTCGCAATGACTGGACCTCCACGCTGGATGCAGATAACCGCTCCTTCTTCTATCCGTCGGTAAACCTCAGCGTCGTGTACAGCGACCTCATCGACCTGCCGGATTGGTTCACCTACGGCAAAGTGCGGGTCTCCTATGCCGAAGTCGGTAAAGACGCACGGCCCTATATGCTGAGCCAGGTGTTTTTCTCCCCGATCGATTTTCCGCTTGGCGGACAGCGTGGTTTCAGCCGCGGCGGACGTCTTGCACCGCTGGATCTGAATCCCGAGCGCACGACATCCAATGAAATCGGGTTTGACTTCCGTTTCCTTGACAACCGGATCTCCCTTGACATGTCGCTCTACCAGTCGAACAGTAAGGACATGATCATTGACGTTCCGGTTTCCAATGCCACCGGTTTTAATGTACTCAGCGCCAACGCCGGTGAGATCGAGAACCGCGGTATTGAAATGACCGTACGGGCCACTCCGATCCAGACCCGCGATATGCGCTGGACCATCACCTCCAACTTCACCATCAACCGCAACGAAGTGATTTCGATCACTGATGCGGTGGATGCTGTTGTTCTTGGCGACATGGCGGCCTATATCAACCGACCGCGGATGCAGCTGGTCCCGGGCCAATCCTATGGCGCGATCTGGGGAACCAGCTATCAGCGCTATTACGGGGAAGATGAAAGCCCGAAGGATCCGATGGTCCTCGAGCATGACCGTCCTGTCCTGATCGGTGAGAACGGATTCCCGGTCATTGATAACGAGTATAAAGTTGTTGGAGATGCCCTTCCGGACTGGACCATGAGCATTGGCAATACGTTCAACTACCGTAACTGGGATTTCAGCGCCAATTTCGACATCGTGATGGGTGTAGACAAGTACAACAAGCTTGATCAGTGGGATTCCTCATTCGGACACACCGAAAAAACCCTGGACAGGGAAGATTTCAAAGTGTTTGATGGCGTACTTGCTGATGGAACCCCGAATACCAAAGAAGTATGGCTGGGCCAGGGTGTAGGTCCTGACGGCGTAAACTACGGCGCCGGTTACCATCGCAACTACTACCGCATTGCCATTGAGCAGTCCACGGAAGACGCTTCCTACATCAAGCTTCGCAGCATTGGCTTGGGTTATACGCTGACTCCCTCGGTTGTCAGCGGACTGCCGGTCCGGTCACTTCGCGCCGGTGTCACCGCAAATAACCTGATCCTGTGGACCCCCTGGTCGCAGTATGATCCCGAAGCTTTTGTCAGCGCAGGCAGCAACCTGATAGGCCTGGTTGACCTGGCCTACCCGGGAACGCGCAGCCTTGTCTTCTCATTAAACATCTCGTTATAACAAGTGAGGATTATCTATATGAAATTCACGATGAAATATGTACCTGTATTCGTATTGATGTCCTTTGTGGTCTTCAGTTGTGACGACTACCTCGACATCAACGAGAATCCCAACTTCCCAACGGATGCTCCGATTGAGGGGTTAATGACAAGAACGACACTGGAGTCGGCGCGGAATACCCGCAGTGTTGCCGGTACCGTCTCGTTCTTTACGCAGCATTTTGCATCTCCGAATGCCGCAGCTTCCACCGACACGCACCAGGCGGTTTCTTATGGCGGCACATGGTCGTCGTTATACAGTGTCCTGGGCGATCTTGCCGTGATGAATCTCAAGGCAGAGGAACTGGATGCTCCGTGGTATGCCGGCGTCAGCAAAATTCTGACGGCGTACAACCTGGGATTGCTGACCAGCATGTTCGGTGATGCGCCGTATTCCGAAGCACTTTTTGCGCAAACGCTGAACCCGCCTTACGATTCCTCCGAGGACATCTACCGCGTGATGCTGGACCTGCTCGATGATGCCATCATCGATCTGCAGCAACCTTCGTCGGCGGTAGTTCCCGGCTCTGACGACTACATTTTTAATGGAGATCGTCCATCCTGGATACGCACGGCTTACGCGCTGAAAGCCCGCTACCTGAACCACTACAGCAAGCTGCCGGCGTACAATCCCACAGCCGTGCTTACTGCCGTGGACAATGCGTTTGAAAACAGCGACCAGGACTTTCAAATGAATTTCTTTGAAGGTCAGGGTACCGGAGCGGAAAATCCCTGGTACCGCCTGGCGGTTAACAACGCAGGCCTGCTGCTTGGCGGCTGGCTCTCCGATCAGTTTGTCGATCAACTGAACGGTACCACGTTCGGGATTGTCGACCCGCGCATTGAGTTCATCACCGATACGGTGTCTGTTGCTGCTCACCCGCTGGTCGGCCAGTATGTGGGTACACGCAATGGTGCCGGCCGCGGAGCCGATCCCGAGGCGAATGTCCGCGCCGTTCTGGCCGTGGGCTCCTGGTATGCCAACGAGCCTGCCGATCCGCTGCAAATGGCAACCTACGCCGAGATGAAGTTTATCGAGGCGGAAGCAGCCCTTGCTGCCAACCAGCCCGGACGTGCGGCTGCCGCATACGAAGAAGGCGTGCGGGCCCACATGACCAAGCTGGGAGTGGATCCGGACGATATCGATGCCTACTGGGACAATCCCGAAGTATCCACCAACATCGATCTCGACAAGATCATGAAGGAAAAATTCGTGGCCATGTTCCTCCTTCCGGAAAAATGGAATGATGCCCGTCGCTTCGACTACGGATACGAAGGGTTCCAGATCCCGGCCAACCATAACGCGGCACTGGGCGGTCAGCATATCCGCCTGGTGCGTTACCCCGATTCCGAACGGCAGCGTAATGCCGCTCAGATCCCGGATCGCGGCGCACCGGATCCTGACCAGCTTCTGGGACGCATCTTCTGGGATGTTCCCTGATGCACATGCATTATCTCCATTGCGGGTGATTTAGCTCTTCCCTTAGCTCTTTCCCGCACTGGAAAACTGCTTGAAAAAAGCGTTCGGCACCTTGTGTGCCGGGCGCTTTTTTTTTGCCCTGCAACCAGATAGGGTGGATATCCAATTTAAATTTGACCTTTATGAAGAATTTGTGAAGTTTTATCATTAGCTTTGCATGCTAATCGCTGTTACTACTATAGGTATAGATAACTTATTATTTTAATAGTAAGATATTTATAAACAGCCATACCTTAATCAAATAGGGGTAATAATGAAACACACTTACATACTGTACCTTCTGTCCGTATGCCTGTTTGCCCTCCCGGCATCTGTGCTCGGACAAACCATAACCGGGGTTGTTACGGACGCCATTGATGGTGAACCTCTCTCAGGTGTTAACATCCTTGCAGAGGGGACAACCACCGGCACGGTAACAACACTTGATGGAGAATACCAGATTACCGTTACAGATGATATGACCCATCTTGTATTCAGTTTCCTCGGGTACCAAACCCGTAGAATCGCCATACAGGGCCGAACCACTATCAACGTTCAGATGCAGTCTGACCTGCTGCTACTTGATGACCTTGTGGTGACCGCACTGGGGCTTGATGCCGATCAACGGTCTCTCGGTTACGCTATTCAAAGCGTGCGTGGCCAGCAAATTGCCGACACCCGGCAGATCAGCCTGAGTGATGCTTTGAGTGGTCAGATTTCCGGAGTGCTCGTCACCAGTCAGGCCGGGGTTCCCGGCGGTGCCACCTCCGTGAACATCCGTGGACGTGCGTCGCTTCTCGGTAATAATCAGCCTCTGTATGTGGTTGACGGTGTGCCCATCAGCAATGATTACAACACGACCGTGGTGTTCAGTTCGGTGGACAATTCCAACCGGGCCATCGACATCAACCCGGAAGACGTGGAATCCATGACTGTGCTTAAAGGCCCGGCCGCCGCCGCACTCTACGGCATTGACGCCGCCAACGGTGCCATTATCATCGAGACCAAGCGCGGCGCCCAGGGTGCCGTACCCCGCACCAATATCAACGTATCCAGCCGGGTTGGACTCACACAAGTCAACAAACTCTACAAAATGCAGCGCGAATATGGACCGGGCAGCGGAGGAAATCTCGGACTCACCTCACCCGCCCACTGGGGTCCGCATATCTCGGAACTGAGCTACGACGGCAATACCGCAAGCAACTGGCACATCAAGGGCGATCCTGTGCTGCGTACCAATCCGGCAGCAACTGGTGAAGCGGTGGAGACGTACGAAAATATGGACGCATTCTTCGAATCAGGCCTGAGCAGATCCAACCAGGTAAGCATATCCACCGGTACGCGTGACCGCAGCCTGTTTTTCTCCTTCGGCAACACCGATGAGAACGGTTTCATCCCCAAGACCTATTTCAAACGAAACTCTGTGCGGCTGAACGCCGATTCGGATCTGACCGACAGGCTTCGCGTTTCCGGACGTGCCAACTATATCAATTCACAGGGCCGCCGGGCCGGTCGCGGATCCAACTTCACAAGCATCATGATCCCGCTGACGCGGACCAACCCGATCATGGACCTTACCTATGGCACCAGCGATCCGAAAAACGATCCGTTTGCCTATGAAAACCCGGATGGTTCCGCCCGGACTCACACCGGACGTTCCGCCACCGAGGCAGGCGACAACCGCGGGCCGGACAGCCCGTTCTGGACCGTCAACAACAACATCTATCGTGACGAGGTAAGCCGGTTTGTCGGTAACGCCATGCTCAGCTATGACCTCGCACCTTGGGCCGTTGCCTCTTACCGCTTCGGGCTGGACACTTACTCTGACCGGCGCCGGCATAACTTCGACCTCGGGTCGAGCGGTGGCGACGGACGTCTGGGACGCCTCTTCGAGGAAACGTTCACCACAAGGAACTACCATTCCGACTTCCTCCTTACGCTGACCCACAGCATGGACAATGACTGGAACTTCCAGCTCATCACCGGCCACAACTACCAGAATTACAATACCAACCGCATCTACATATCGGGACGCGGATTCGAGCAGCGCGGATTCTTCAACATCGCCAACACTACGCAGGACCCGTTCGTCCAGCACAGCACCCTGCCAAGGGAACGTGTGGCCGTATTCGGCAACCTGAACGTCAACTACCGCGATCTGGTCTATATTGATGTGACCGGACGCAATGAATGGTCATCCACCCTGCCGGCAGATAACAACTCGTTCTTCTTCCCGGCCGTCAGTGGAGCCTTCGTTTTCTCGGAAGCATTTGAGTTGCCGGATGTGATCAGCTTTGCTCAGGTCCGGGCATCCTACGCCAGCGTGGGTAACGATGCACCTCTCTTCATAACCAACTCCTATTTCCTTCCTTCCGGTGTGGGACAGAGTTATGGCAACAGCTTCTTCTTCCCGTACCAGGGTGTTTTGGGAACTACTGCCAGCGTGGTTGTCGGCAATCCGAACATCGAGCCCGAGACCAATACCTCGCTGGAGTTTGGAGGAGACATCCGGTTCTTCGAAAACCGTCTCCGTTTTGATGTAACCTACTACATTTCCAACAACAAGAATCAGATCATTCCAGTCTCCCTGCCACCATCCAGTGGATACAACCTGTTCCAAAGCAACGCGGGTGAACTTGAAAACCGTGGTATCGAACTTCAGGTCAACGTAACTCCGTTCATGAGGAGCGAATTCCGCTGGGATGCCGTTTTCAATTTTACCCGCAACCGAAGCGAGGTCATTGCCCTTGCCGAAGGGGTGGATATGATCGAGCTGGGCGGACTTGGTCCTCCCGGTGTGGGCATCAACCCCCGCCTTGTCCCGGGCGAAGCCTATGGCGTCTTTTACGGTACCGGATGGCTGCGTGATGCGAACGGAAACAAGATCATCGACAGCAACCCGAACAACGCCACCTACGGCTATCCGATGCGGAATCCCGAACTCATGAAACTGGGTGATCCAAACCCCGACTTCACTTTGGGCATCCGCAATACGTTCACCTACCGCGCTTTGCGATTCACATCACTGATCGACATCCGTCAGGGCGGTGATGTCTGGAATGGCGTGGAAGCGGTGATGCGCCAGAACGGCCAGTCGCGTGAAACCGAACGCAGAGGTGAGACCGTCATCTTTGATGGTGTTAAGGAAGATGGATCCCTCAATGATATTCCGGTGGAACTCAACCAGTTCTACTGGCAGAATATCGAGGGCTACAGCAATGTCAACGAACCGTTTGTTGAGGATGCCTCCTGGATCCGGCTGCGGGACGTGACCCTCTCCTATAGTCTTGCTCCCTCCATCACCGACCGTCTGGGACTGAGCTCAGCCAGCGTATCGCTGTGGGGACGCAACCTGCTGCTGATCACGGGTTACAGTGGAATCGACCCCGAGACCAACCTGTACGGACCCGACAGGTCCATCGGAATCGACTACTACAACAATCCGAGCGCCCGCAGTTTCGGACTTGAGATCAATCTTGCGTTATAAGCCGGAAACCCAAAGAATGAGGACTTTTATTATGAGGAACCATATCCATTTAACCGTATTTCTTGGTGTCCTGATCCTGGCTTTTACCGCCTGTGAGATCAGTTCCACCAACGAAAACCCGAACCAGGCTACATCTACCGGGTTGAACAACCTGCTGCCACATGCCCAGGCCAATCTTGCCTATGGCCTCGGCGGGAATATCTCCCAGTACAACTCCGTACTGATGCAGCAGATGGCTGGCACCGAAAGGGTTCACGGAGACGTGTCCCGCTATAACTTCAGCTCCGGTATTGCCGGAACCGTCTGGGACCAGAACCTCTACTCCGGAGCCATGAACAACCTCTATCTTGTCATCCAGAGGGCGGAAGAGGAAGAAGCCTGGCACCATCGCGGTGTCGCCAAGATTCTGATGGCCAATGCGCTGGGCATGGTCACCAGTCTCTGGAACCACGTACCTTATACCGAGGCCTTCCAGGGTGCCGATTTCCCGACACCTGCCTACGACAATTCGCAGGAAGTAATCTATCCCGAAATCCAGCGCTTGCTCACCGCCGGGGTAGAAGATCTCCGGCGAAGCGTGGGACTCATGCAGCAGCTTGGCAACGAGGACCTGATCTATGGCGGAAACCTGGCAATGTGGGAAATGGCGGCCAACGCCTTAAGCGCCCGCTACCACAACCACAGCAGCAAGGTGGATCCGCAGGGATCAGCCACGGCGGTACTGAATGCGCTTGGACGCGGCACGTTGACCAGCAACACCGATAACATGTCGTTTCCGTTCAGTACGGAAGAGCAGCAGGCGAACCCCTGGTATACGCACAATGTAAGTGCCTTCGGGACCAACACCGCAATGGGTGAGTTTTTCGTCGATTTGCTTTTGAGCATCGATGACCCGCGCCTGCCGCATTTTGCCGCACCGAACAGCGACGGCGATTTTGTGGGACAGATCGCCGGGGTGCTTGGACGTGAAGGGATTTCCGAACTCGGTGAGTATTACAACCGTCCGGAAGGCCCCTTCCACTACATTACCTTCAGCGAAGTCAAGTTTCTGGAAGCTGAGGCGAATTACCGGCTCGGCAATTACGGTCCGGCTGCCGAAGCCATGAACGAGGCCATCATTGCCTCCCTGGAAGAGGTGACCGGCGAGGCGGATGCGGCATATGTTGCCGCCCAGGCGTCGGAGACGGCCGCTTCCATCCAGGATGGAGACGGTCTGACCCGCCTGATGACCCACAAGTATGTGGCCCTCTTCCTGCAGCAGGAAGTGTTTTCCGACTGGCGTCGAACCGGGATCCCTGCTCTGCAGCCGGCGGAACAAAACCTCACAGGAAATGTGATCCCGCGCCGCTGGCCCTATCCTCAGTCCGAAATCAACGCGAACCGGACTAACGTGGATGCGGCCGGACCCGCGTCGCTCACCGATCGTGTCTGGTGGGATGTTCCATGATCTGAGAATCTGTTTTGCACCAAAAGGTGCAAGTGATGAGAAAGCGTCCGGTGTTCATTCGCCGGACGCTTTTTTTTATTGCGCAATCCACGCCTGGAAAATGGCATTTGAAAAGAGGAGCTGGCCGTTGCGCCAGAAACCGCGATAAAGCGGATTGTCGGCCAGGATCACAATCTGACCCCGTCCCGACGATATGGTTCCCGCCATCAGCGAACCGGCGGCAAGCTGCTGCGCCTCCTGGCCAGCCCATCCACCCAGGATCGGATCCTCTGCAGCGATGCGGGCGACATTCCAGCCATCCGTCAACAGTTCCGGAAGCACCGCCCCGCGTTTCAGCGTTGCGTATGCGGGACCGATCCCGTACGCAAGCGGATGGCTGTCATCGAGTTCCACACGCAAGACCGCGCCGCTTATCTGCCGGTTCAGTGCCTGCAGGCGCCGGTTTTCGAAGCGGGTGTCGCTGGTCGGAAATGTGCTATCCGGATCGTCGTAGACCCCTTTTGTGCTGGCGGCCGACCCGGCACCGCTGGCGGCAGGATCGACGTCGCTGTCGCCGGGCGCGTCAAAACTGCGCATGGTAAGCGGCACATCCTCACGGGCCGAAAGCGTGCGCAGGACCGTGGGAAAGGCGATCAGCCGTCCACCCTTGCGGACCCACTCCATGATGCGGTCCCAGTCGGATTCGCGCCAGTCGGTGTAGCTGCCCTCGGGCAGGAGCAGCACATTGTAGTCCTCCAGCGGAAACCTGGAGAAACGGCGCTGGTCGAATACGGCGAGAGGGTATTCGAGCGTATAATCGAAGAAATGACGGATCTCACCCAGATTGCCGGAAGCAATGCCATCGCCAGACGGAACGGCGACCACGGGCTTTTCCAGCGGACGGACATGCGGCGAACCGAGATCAACGCCGTAGTCGGTGAGTCCGGTGGATACGGGCTGCACGCGACGGTCATGCCGGGCAGCGACGTTGTCGATGATGCGCGGCAGACGATCACCCAGATGACGGTTTGCGCGACGCGTAATGACCACCGAACCGGATGGCCACGAACGCCCGGCAATGGTGAACGGACGCTCCGTGATGCTCATACGCACATCGCGGCTCAGCAGCCCCGCCACGAATGCGGCATCACGCACATCCCCCCAGGCCAGAAGCCACGCATAGCCCTGGTCACCGGATGGCTCGCGATCAACTGATGTGTGACTCTGCCCGGGCTCGTTGGATGTCCGGGCAGCATTGTTATCGTCCGTCCCATATGCCGAATGCCGGTTATCAGATGTGTGATCCGGTTCACTATCGGTAGATGGAAACAGCGGCCGGTAACTGGTGGATGTGCGCACCGGCTCATCGGACAGCCGGATCTGATCCGCAGTGGCCCATGCCTCCAGGCCGTACGCATAGGGAATCGCCCACGCCGTGATGTCATAGGTGTTGGAATCGGCCAGCACCACCGCGGGATCCGGATCGAACAGCACATGCGTGAGTACCGCTTTGGGCTGCCGCACCGGCACCACAATGTCCGTATCCGCCGTCCGTCGACGCTGCTCCTCGCCGGAGGCATAATGCCTGCCGGTGAATCGCCGTCCGCCCTCGGCCAGGTGATACCGGATCTCCTGCCGGTCCAGATAATCGAGAAACGTGATGAGCCGGTCCGGATGATTCTCACCACTGATCACAAAAGCGGAAAAACGTCCGTCCGGATCCTGCTGCGCCCGGCGGAAGTACTCGCGGAATTCATGCAGGAGTCGTTCGCTGTTTTGTGCGGTCACTTCCACGGTGGACAGTCCCACCTCGTGATGATTGCGGATGCGTTCGGCCAGCGTGAGGGTATCTCCGTGCTCGTCGATCATCTTGTTGCCGGCGCGGCTGTGTCCCATCTGCTCATAAGTCATGCCAATGGCGCCGTTGAAGGTCGGCCAGGTGTCGCCGAAGCCCGGATAGAACAGGTCGAATATCTCGGCGGTGAAGTACCGCTCATGGCGCCGGTCGAACCGGCTGGCGTGGTTTTGGCCGATTTTGTGCTGGAATTCCCGCTGCCAGGGCGTGATAGCCGTATGAAAAGGCTCGGCCGCCGGCGGAAAATAGTAGTCGTTGGTGAACATCTCGTGGAAATCGGCATGCACATGCGGCATCCACAAATGGTACAACGCGGCGCGCTGCTTCGATTCGATCTGGGTCTGCCATGCCCAGTCGCGGTTCAGGTCGAAATAGTAGTGGTTGCTGCGCGCGCCCGGCCAGGGCTCGGCGTGCTCGCGCGTCTCGAGGCGCGGATCGGGGTGACGCCCCTGGGTCTGGTCAAACCACTGCACATAGCGCTCACGTCCATCTGGATTCAGCACCGGATCGATGACCACCACCGTGTTTTCCAGCCATTTTTGGATGTCGGATGCGGAGGCCATGTCCGGGCCCAGGGCGGTTTCCCTGCCGGCAACCATTCCGGATTCCAGACCACCATCCAACGCAGTTTCCCGGTCGGTATCCATCCCGCTTTCCATTCCGGTTCCAAGGCTGTCTTCCATCCCGGCCGCGAGCGCATACAAAGTCCACATCGCCGCTTCGGGACTGGACGATTCGTTCCCGTGGATGCCGTAACTCATCCACAAAATTGCCGCGGTACGTCCCTCCACCTCGCCGGGATCAAGTCCGGCCATACGCCTGTTATTGACCCGGATCGTATCCAACCCGTGCAAATTCTCTTCCGAACTTACAAAAACCGCAATAAGCGGACGAAACCGATAGCTCTCCCCATACTCTTTCAGGTGCACATGCGGACTCGCATCCGCCACATGCCGGAAATAGGCGAGGATGTCGTGGTGGCGCGTGAATCGCTCACCGGGCGCGTACCCAAGGAAACGAGATGGTGACTGGATCCCATTTTGAGGAGCCTGTCCGGCATCTTGTGCCTGTCCGGCATGCCCATCCCCATGTCCCGCACCGGGAGCCGGCAGGCCGTATGCCAGCCCGGCCATGAGAAAAAAGGAGGGAAACACGAAGGAGAGAAATACGATTGATCGAAAAGTGCGCATCTTTTAAAAGTATTTTGAATAACAAATGACCGGGTTTCGGGTGGATGCGTGTGGCGTCAGGGGCCGGACGCGCCACCAAATCGGAAAACCTCGCAAATATAGCAATAAAACGGACGGGATTCGAAAATCGTTGCCTTTCAGAAATCCGCAAGTGACACGGCGCGGGCAGGTTCCGGAGCCGTGAAGAGCAGCCAGACCCTGGCGGGATCCATGGCGTGCGAAGTGCCGTGAAGCACATCCCGGGCAACAAGATAGTTCCGGATCTGCTTGTCATAGCCGAGATTTTTCGCATGTCGCACCAGGACGTCCGTCTCATTATTCGTGGTGTTGCCCGTCCCGTCCCGACTGTTATCCGGGCTGTTTCCCACCGGCCCAACCGGACTATCGCCTGTGCTGTTTCTCAGGTCTTCTCGCGTGCTTTCCACACTGCCTTCCCTCCCCGGCTCTCTGCCAGCCAGGCCGGGGACCGGACCCGTTTTGAAATCCACGATGTGCATCTGTCCCTCACTGTCGCGGATCAGCATGTCGATCGAACCGCGAATGGTCACATTTTTTTCCATCCGATCGGTGTTCCCGTGACTGCGGCTGCCGGTATCCGGGCTCACGGCATCCAGGGCTTCGGTATCCGGGCTTTCGCGATTTTGGCTGCCGCTACTAGTGCCGGCACCATCCACCCGGCTCACCGGCACACTAACCTCGAAAACGACCTCGAACCGCCTGGATGCATCCTCCCCGAAGCGCGTGTTAATCCACTTGCGGGCGTTGCGGCAATGATGAAGCAATTCCCCCGAGTTCGCAGCCACCACGCCGTCGGGATCCGCGACGTTCATCCGGATCAGCTCCCGCTTCCAGAAGTGTTTCAGTTTCCGGAAATGTTCCGATTCACTGGTGGATGCGGCCCCGTCCTCCACCCCGGCATCCAGCCCATCCTCCACCCCGGCATCCAGCCCAACTTCCAGCGTGCGATGGATCAGCGTCCCGGCATCCGACGGGGAAAGATCCTGCCAGGGCAACTCCGGTTGCGCATCATACACTTCAATGTCCGGCCGATCGGTCTTTTTACCGGAAGCCGCCCGGACCTCCACGGAGACCCGCGCATCGGCCTCCCGGAACAGCGCCGAACTTCGGTCGGGAATGCGGATTTCCTCCGGTTCGATGGCAGCTTGACCGATTTCTTCCGGATCGGTGCCCGCCGGACCGTATCCCGCAGAGCCTTCCCCCGGACCTGCGGCCAGCTCCTTCAGTTCCTCCAGCGTCAGCCACTCGATTTCAGCGACGTCCCGCGCACCGTCCGCCTCCTGCTCCATCACCCACGGCTCCAGAAGATCGGCAAAAGATCCCGCTTTACGGCGGTTCGGCTTCGTCAAGCTCAGCAGCACGTGCGTCTCGGCACGCGTCACCGCAACATAAAACAGCCGCTTGGTCTCCGCCCGCTGCCGTTTCCGGCGCTCGGCCTTGAGTATCCTGAACAGGAAAGACCCCTCGCTGTCCTTGTCGCCTTCGATGTCGCCCGGCTTGTACGCCAGCGCCGGCCACAGAAAACTGTCGGGGTCGTCATCGGCCAGATACAGCTGCACGCCGCTGTCGTTATCCCCCGAATACATGTCCGGCAGCACCACCATGGGGAATTCCAGCCCCTTGGATCCGTGGATGGTCATGAGCTGGATAGGCGCGGGATCGGCCTGCTCGGCCTCGGAATCACCGGCCTCCTCTCCGATGCGGTTGGACAGGAACCCGGTCACCTCGAACAGCGTGCCGCGCCCGGTGCTCTCCAGGTTCCGGATCACATCCAGCAGTTTGACAAGGTTTTCGCGCACCTGCGGATCGTCCGGGAACGCGCCGATATACGGTCCGGATGTGAAAAACGCCTCTTCCAGCAGCTCGGACACGCGACGGAACGGCACTTTTTCGCGCAGTTTCCGCAACAGGGGCACCGCCGACTCCAGCGCCATGCGATCGGCATCCCGCAGCCGCCCGTGCCACGACGCATGATCCGACACCGCACTCCAGAAATTGGGATACTTGTTCCGGTCCTCATCCATCACCACCCGCATGGTCAGCAGGGCCGAATCGGACAGCGACACCATCGGCGAGCGCAGCAGCCCGGTCAGCGACACATCGTCAAACGCATCCAACAGAAACGACAGCAGCAGCCAGGCATCCCGCACCTCCCTGCGCATGTAGAAACTCTTGCCCTTGGCCACGGTGAACGGCAGTCCCGCCTCCCGGAGCGCATCCTCCAGTGCATACATGTGCGTGCGCCGCTTGTACAGCACGCCGACCGCCTTATCGCCCCTTTTCATTTTCTGGTGGATGACGTCGTAGCCCTCACGCCGTCCGTCATAAATTTCGCGCAGAAATTTGGCTATGCGGCGCGCTTCCAGGTGGATGGGGTGCGATGCGAGCACTTCCGCATCCACCAGGTCGGACGAATCCCCCTTTGAACCCCCACCCGAATCTCCGTCCGAATCTCCCTTCGAACCTCCGTTTAAACCACCGCTCAAGTCCCTGTTTGAATCCCCGTGCAAATTCCCGTGCGAATCCCCGTTATGCTGCTTTTTTAGTTCTGCTTCCAGCGCCTTGCCGTCGGCCAGCAGTATCCGGACCTCGCCGGGCGCCTCCGCATTGCCGGACAGTTCGGCAGAGGGCCGGCGGAGCGGCTGGTGATACGCCTCGTAGGATGCGGCCTGCGCTTTTGGGCCGAGGATACCGCGGAACAGGGCATTGGTGAACGTGACAACCGCTTCGTTTGAGCGGAATGAGTAGGGCAGCTCCACCGACATCAGCGGCATGGCGCCGGTGGCCTCGCTCCTGCGCGTCAGCTCCCCCCCGGCACGACGCATCATGGCCACATCGCCGCCGCGAAATCCGTAGATGGCCTGCTTCACATCGCCGACGATCAGCAGCTGCTTGGCCTCACGATTCCCGGTATCCTGGTCCGGCTCTTTTCCCCCTCTCGCAACATCAACCTCCGGAAAAGCGAGCTTCTCCAGGATTTCCCACTGCCGGCGGTCCGTGTCCTGAAACTCATCCACCAGGATCTGGTCGAAACGGGCCCGCATCTGCGCGGCTACGGCGGGATGGTCCGTGAAAAGCCGGTGCGTTAGCCAGATCATGTCGTCATAGTTGAAATACCCCGCCTCAAACCGCTGATAGCGCATGAGCGCGCCCCACCGCAGGCCCAGCTCGGCCAGGTCGCGCATGTTCCAGTACGCCTCGTGGTCGGGATCGAAATTCTCCTGTTCGGGATAGGATGCCAGCTCGCGCACCAGGTCCGGCCGCGACAGATACCCGTCGAGCGCCACCAGCGCGTTGTGGTACCCGAACAGCGTATCACCCTGCTCACCGATCTCCGACAGGGCCTCCTCATCTATTTCGTTCCTGTTGAATGCCTTTTTCGCGAAACCGCCCGATTTGTTCTTGATGGCCGCAAGGGCTTCCACCGACCGCGGGATTTTTTCCGGCGACGCAAACCACTCCGGATGGGAGGCAAAGAGATCCAGCAGCTCGCGCAGCAGTGCGTCCCGCTCCTCCCGCCAGCGCTTCGAGACCTCGCCGATCCAGCCGGGATACTCTGCGGGCGACAGCAGCGCCAGTTCTTCCAGCGCCTTGTCATCCACCCCCGACAACTCATTCATGAACTTCTCGAAATCGGAAACGGAGAGCCGGGTAAGCTGACGCTGCAGCGCTTCATGATCCCTGTACTTGCTGTAAAACCGCTTGCGCCACTCCATCATCCAGAGCACCTCATCGTAATCGGTCAGCAGCTCCAGCGCCCCGTCAACACTGCGCTCATGATCCGGGCGGCCAAAGGCGCGCGGCGCATCCGGCACCGATATTTCGGTGACCTCATCCGGAAAATATTGCAGGATACGGTTGCAGAAGGAGTGGAATGTCGAAATATAGTTGTGCGAGAAGCGCTGGCGGGTGGTGAGCAGATGCTTCGAAGTACCGATATTCCGGTTGATGGCGGCATAGATGCGCGAGCGCATTTCCGCGGCGGCAAAGTCGGTGAAGGTGAGGGCCAGCAGGCGCTCCAGCGGCACACCCTTCTCAACCAGCTGGTGGATGACGCGTTCGGTCAGGTTGTAGGTCTTGCCCGTGCCGGCGCCGGCTTCCAGGATGAGGTATCCCTCGTGACGGCGGATCCGGTCGGTGATCGCGTCCGGTGACTGTACCATATTGTTGCCTTCCACATTGTTGTGTTCCACATTGTTGCGTTCAACCGCCATCCGCATCCTCCCAGAACGGTTCGAACAGGTAGTACCGGTCCAGTTCAAATTTCAGTTTCTTCTTGCGTCGCCGTGAGACCTCGCGGTTCTTGCGCTGCTGCTGGATCCGGACATCGTAGCGGTTGATGTGCTTGAAATCCGACCAGGCGGGATCGCCGGTGAGGCTGGCGTGGAACCGTCCCGAACGGATCGCCTCCACGATCCAGGATATCCGCAGCTGCTCAATGGCCTGCATGAACGCGTCCATCTCCGCTTCCGGCTTGTATTTGTGCATGGTCTTTTTCCTGCCGGACCCGTCCTTCTTCATGAAATGCGCTTCATCGATCAGTTCCGCCGAACCAAGCGCATAATCGCACTTTACGTCTTTCTTCTTGCCGTTGATCGGCAGCGTGTAATATCCCGCCACGAACTGAGCCAGCCCGCTTTGACGCAGGAACATGGCATAGACCGGAAGCTGGAACCCTTTGCCTTCAATGATGCTGTTGTAGGACCGGGTCCCGGATTTGCCCGATTTGTAGTCGTAGATCAGCGCCCGCTGCCCGTCGGCGGTCACATCGATCCGGTCGATCATGCCCCGGAAAAATACCGGCACACCCGCCATTTCCTTCTCGAAACTCCATTTGTGCTCCATCCGGAATCCCGTGCCCGTATAGAAGACAGCTGGACGCGCATCTTCTACCTCCGTCAGGTAATCCTCGCGTCCCCCGGCCTCCCGCTCCAGGAACCACCGCGTCACCCGCTCCAGGTTTTTTTCCAGTATCCCCGGAAACGGACTTTGCGGATTGCCAAGCTGATGACGGTACACCTCGGTCAGCCGCCTCCGGATGCGGTTCATCCGCTCCATCGCCGCATCGGGATCCTCTTCCGGCCAGACCGGCGGCCCCTCCTCCGGTGTCTCCGAATAGAACTCCTCGAGGATCTGGTGCAGCAGGCTGCCCTTGATGTTCGACTCGGCATCATCCTGGTATTCATGCAGCGGCTTCAGGCGCAGCACATATTTGAAAAAATACTCGTGCGGCGAACCGGCATACGTATCCAGCCGGCTGATGCTCATGCGCATCACTCCGCTGTCATACTGCTGTCCGAGCCAGCACGATGTGATTTCCGGGTCCAGCACCCCGTCGTACCGCCCCATTTCATGCGCATTATGACGCGCTTTCTGCACAGCCGCCGCAAGCTGCCATGCATATCGGTCAGGCTGCTTTCCCTTCACGGAAGCAGGATTTTTCTGGTGGATGCGGTCCCAGGCGGCACGTTGTTTCGAGGCTCTGAATGACGCACCATGATCGCTTTTTGATTGCGTCATTTTACCGTCGGCGATCCGGCCTTCGGCATCGATGATGTGTGCCGGACTGTCCTGCTGCGTAAAGGAGGCCACAAGCCGGCCGGCTTCAAACTCGCTCATCAGCCATTTTTGCGAGGTTATCGGCCAGGGGCGGAAATCCTGCTCTTGCCGGCTGTCAAGCAGCTCCAGCCAGAGCGGTGACGGCATCACGGATTTCTGCGCCACCAGGCCCGGCCTGCTCAGATAACGCGGTTTGCCTGACGAGAGCAGCCGCTGAAACTGCCTGCGCGCTTCCAGATATCCTTCCGATCCGTCCTTATTTGTGAGCATTTTCAGCGTTTTCTCATATCGAAACTGCAGAAAATCGGGTTTCTCCGGACGGGGGAATCCTTCCTCGTGAAGGCCGAGAATGAAGACGGTCTTGTCGTGCACCTCCGGAAGCTGATGGATCTCCGTGAGCAAAATGCCGCCGGGACGCTCCTGCGGACGCTCCCTCGTCTCTTTCAGACGCAGCTCCAGCACCCGGAAAAATTCGCGCCTTGCCATCTGGCGGCCAAGGCCCAATCGCACTTCCGCCTGTTTCAGCTTCTCCAGGATGATCTCCAGCAGCTCCTTTGCTTCGTTTCCCTCCAGGCTCATGAGATCCCCCTGGAGACGCAGCAGGGTCCGGGTCCATTCCACCCAGGTGGACAGCGTCTGCCGCTCCGGGGTATCATAGAACCGGCGAAGCGCATCCAGATGATCCAGCACGGAAGAATAAAACTCCCGGTTGCGTCGTTCCTGGTTGCGGCGCTGCTCCTCCCTCTCCTCGTCGTCCTCAAATTGGATATGATCCATCAGCCAGTCAAACACCCGGTCCATCCCCGAGGCCGCCTCGTCCAGCGTCCGGAAGTTGTATTCCCTGCAGAACTCGGAAAAATGCCGGATATTGGGCGCCTTGTTTTCGTCGTGATCCTGCAGGTCGGGCAGCACCAGGCGGTTGTCGGCAAATACGCGGGAGACGTCATCAATGGGGAATTCGTTGTCACCAAGCTTAAAATAGGTCAGCAGACGCCGGATGAAGGGATTGCTGATGAGCGCAGGCCCACGGCTGGTGTACAGCGGGACTCCAAACCTTTCTGCTGCGGACGTGACCATCGGTTCATAAAGCGAAAGGTCACCGGTCAATATCACCACGTCCTCATAACTCCTGATGGCCTCTTTTTGATCATTACCGTGACCATGAGCATCATCTGGCCGATCGCCGTCAGCCAACCTTCCACCCGACTGACCGCCACCTGCCAGGCTGCCACTCTCCAGACTGCCATCTCTCTTTCTTTCACCCGCCTGACTCTCTTGCGCCTCACTGTTCTTTGTCATCAACGACAGGATCTGACGCACAGCCTGCTCCAGCTCCTCCCTTGGATGATGGAAGGTTTCCACACGGATAGTATCGCCTGCAAACCCCGCGCCGGGAGGGCCGGCATCCGGATGACCGGCACCAGAGGGCTCAGGTTCAGGGGACTCAGACTCAGGAAATCCGTCACTGGCAAGCGCGGCGGCCGGATCATCCGCAAAACGGATGCAGACAAGTTCCGCCCCCGAGATGAGCCCCAATGCATGCCTGTGGACCGGGTCGATCTCATCGGTGAGATACAGGATGATTTTTTTATGACGCACCACAGAATCATTGCAGTGTGTCATTTTCCCTGGTAGCTGCTCACGGTCTACCCACTTCTTCCTGTCCATAAGGAGCTCATATTCGTGCAGCAACCCGGCCAGCACATTGCCGTCACGCGTCATCCCGGATCCTGAATTTCGCTCTTTTTCCAGGAGCATGCCGGGACGCAGATGCTCCCGGTACAGGTCGGCAATAATGTTGGATATGGCCGTTACGGAGGTCATACCGGCAAAGCGGCGATACTCGGGGTTCCCGTGACTGGAGAGCCACTGCTCCAGCCAGAGCGTGCGTTCTTCGGGCGACGGGACCAGGACGGGCAGGTCCTCATCCGCCAGGCTGTGCATAGCCAGCTCCTCAATGTATGACGTGAGCGTGCGGATGTCAGGAGCAAAACCACCGCTATCCCGCTGCCATTTTTTGCGCACCTCCCGCTCCATCAGCAGGTTGCTCACCAGGACGAGCGTATCCGGACTTCGACCCTCCTCCAGCAAAATCTGCCAGAGTTGCGCCGGATCCGGAAGGGCATGTTCACGGGTCCACTTCATAAAGATGGTGACGGTGCTGACATTGGTATTCTTGCTGACAAAAGTATTCTTGCTGACAAAAGTATTCTTGCTGACATTGGTATTCTTGCTGACAAAAGTATTCCTGCTGACATTGGTTGCTGCCGGCCTGCACACAGGGAATGCCGGGGGCACTTACACTGACATTGGCACCGGCTCCCCACAGATTACCAAAAACGACATCCATTTGAAAAGGAAAAATGACCTGACAGCCCGGGTCAGCACACCAGTACGACATTAAGCGTCGCAATGCGACCGTAGTCCATGAGGCAATATTTTCTTATGTTCAGGAACCAACACATCCCTTCACCAACGGAAAAAACCATGTCACTTCTCTGGTTTCTCATCATCGGTATGATCGCAGGCTGGCTGGCCGGACTCATCATGCGCGGGAAAGGCTTTGGCCTGCTGGGCAACATGATCGTCGGCGTTCTGGGAGCGATGGTCGGCGGTTACATGTTCTCGTTTCTGAACATAACCACCGGTCACGGGCTTATCGGCTCGCTGTTCACGGCACTCATCGGCGCCGTGGTGTTCCTTTTTCTGGTCCGATTGATAAAAAACCTGTGAGGCCTGCATGCCCAAACCTGTTCAAAAAGATGAGATCGTAAACCTGCTGGAAGAGATCGGCACCCTGATGCGGCTCGCCGGAGAGAACGACTTCCGCGCCATGGCGTTCGACAGGGCCGCCAGAACCATCGAAAGTTTGGATGGTGACATCAACACATATATTGAAGAGCAGACACTTACGGATCTGAAGGGAATCGGAAAATCCATTGCTTCCGATGTCTATGCCTATGCCGAAACCGGCTCTGTCCCGGTGCTTGAAAAACTTCGAAAACAGGTGCCCGACGGACTCATCGCATGGCTCGGCATATCCGGCATGGGTCCCAAAAAAATCTACAAGATCCACAAGGAACTTGACATCACCGAAATTGCGGAACTGAAGGAGAAGTGCCGGGACGGTTCCGTGGCCGCGCTGCCGGGCATGGGGGAGAAAACGGCCGAAAAAATCCTCAAATCCATTGCCTGGATGGAGGAGTTTTCCGAACGGTGCCGGATCGACGAAGCGGCGGCGGTAGCAGAACTGTTCCTTGAGAAAATGAAAGATGCAGACGGAGTCCGGGAAATTTCGGTGGCCGGCTCCCTTCGGCGCGCCTCGGAAACCATTGGCGACATCGACCTGCTGATCGCGGCGGATGAAAAGGACGCGCCGGCGCTGATGGACCGCTTCACCGGGCTGGATGGCGTGATGGAAGTGCTCGGACAAGGCGAAACCAAAAGCTCGGTCCGGTCGAAGGAAGGGCGCCAGGTGGACCTGCGCATCGTCAGTCCGGACCACTATCCCGCCGCCCTGATGTACTTCACGGGCAGCAAGGAGCACAATGTGGCCCTGCGCCAGCGGTCCCGCGACAAGAAACTGCAGCTCAACGAATACGGACTTTTCCACCAGGACAAGGACAAGCAGGCCGACCTTGACAGGCCGCTGAAGGCGACATCAGAAGAGGACATCTACGGGCATCTCGGCCTGGGATTCATCCCGCCCGAACTGCGCGAGGATCACGGGGAGTTCGACCTGGCGAAGGACGGCAACGTTCCTGAACTGGTGGAGCTGACGGACCTGCGCGGGATCCTGCACGCCCACTCCACCTGGAGCGACGGCAAGCGGTCCATTCGCGAAATGGCCGAAGCTTGCATCGAGCGCGGGTATGAATACCTCGGTCTCACCGACCATTCACGCACAGCGGCCTATGCCGGCGGACTGTCCATCGAGCGGGTCCGGCAGCAGTGGGAAGAGATCGACGCCCTGAACCGCGAGTTTGCGGACGATGGAAAGGGTTTTGTCATCCTGAAGGGCATTGAGTCCGACATCCTGTCGGACGGCAAACTCGACTATCCCGACGACCTGCTCGCCGAATTCGACCTGGTTATCGGCAGTGTGCACTCCGGGCTGGACTATCCCCCGGAAAAAATGCTCGACCGGCTCATGACAGCGGCGGCGCACCCGCATATCCACATGATCGGACATCCGACCGGACGCCTGCTTCTGCGGCGCGACGGCAGCAAGGCGGATCTGAACCGGCTGATCGAACACGCCGCAGAGCACAAAACGGCCATTGAGATCAATGCCAATCCGTGGCGGCTGGACCTGGACTGGCGCTACGGACGCAAGGCGCGCGAGTGCAACATGATGAGCGCCGTGTGTCCGGATGCCCACGACGTGCCGGGACTGGACCATGTGCGCTACGGCATCGGCATCGCACGCAAAGCGGGGTTCACCGCCGGCCACATCCTCAATACCAAACCGCTCGGAGAGCTTCAAAAGTGGCTGAAAATGTGACCGGACCTTTCCAAAAAATCGAACATGTCGGCATTGCGGTGCGGGATCTCGAGGAGGCCGTGGCGCGGTACGAACAGACGTTGGGGACGGCCTGCTACAAGCGGGAAACCGTGGAGAGTGAGGGCGTGGAGACGGCATTTTTCCGCACCGGAGAAAGCAAAATTGAGCTGCTGGCATCCACCAGGGACGATTCGCCGGTGGCCCGATTCCTGGAAAAACGCGGAGAAGGCGTACACCACCTGGCCTTTGAGGTGGACGACATCCACAAGGAAATGGAGCGTTGCCGGAAGCTGGGCTACACCCTGCTGAGCGAATCGCCCAAACCCGGCGCGGACAACAAGCTGGTGGTATTTTTGCATCCAAAAGAGCACCACGGGGTACTGATCGAGCTGTGTGAGCTCATCGAATAACTGCCTTGCAGCGAATAAACTGCTTTTCCCAGGTTCGTTCTGTTGAGAAGCCGACCGCTTCCCAACGGATCACTCCTCATACATCTCGTAATGTTTTTCGCCGGCACGGATCGGGAACGGCATCCGGTTCTGGGGCGGCGGGAGCGGGCAGGTGGTATGCGGGTTGATGGCGCACGGCGGATTATACGACACATTGAAGTCCACAATGGCCGGTTCGCCGGATGACGGACGGTCGATATAGAGAAAACGTCCGCCGGGATAGGTTTCCGAGCCGGAAGTCGCATCCGCAAACGGAATGAACAGGCGGTCGCCGGTCCCCAGGGCCACTATGGACACCTCGTGCCCCTCCGCCGAAAACGTCAGCGTGCCGGCCACATCCCACTCGATCATCTGTCCCAGCACATTTTCAATGTGCATGGTTGCGCCCTGCTCTTTCGGCTCAAACCGGGCCTCCACCCGCCAGTCCTTGTCGACCTCGTAGCGTTCGATCCCGTCGAAATGCCGCAGATGCGGGCTGTTGTCATCATAAAGGCGGATCCCGACGAGGTCATCTCGCCGCACCACGAACCATGTCAGCGTTCGGTAGGTGAGCTCCCGTGTCATCTCCGGGGTGGATATGATCCCGTCCCGGATCCGGTGGTCGCGCTCGTCGCGAATATCGATATTACCGACCACGCGCATGAAGACCGTATCCTCCCGGACCTCGAAGATGCCGGCCATATCCGGGATGGAACCTTCCGGGAAACGTACCCGCGCGTGCGGGCCGCTGCCGAAAGACTGCTCCCCGTCATCCAGCCAGTAGAGACCGGCCAGCCGCAGCCAGCCGCGATCATCGTGGAGCCGTTCAATCCTGTTTTTGTGCCAGTTCTCGACAAATTCGTAATAGTCGCGATCCGCGTCGGTGGTGTCTTGCACCGGCATGGTCTCAACCAGGGCGGGGTTGTGCTCAAGGAGCAGGTCCGCCAATCCATCCGGGCCCCCGTTGTCGCCGGTTGCATTTGCGGCCGTTGTCAGTCCCGCCGCAAGCAGGACCATCAGAACCGTGCGAACGAACATGCCAGAAGCAGCGCTCCTTCCCGGACTGCCGTTCATTCCTGGAGTTATCTTTTTCAAAATGTTCAGACCTTTTATGTGTCATTATTGGAGGGACCGGCATACCGGACCGCCCGCTGCCTTTACGGTGCAGGGACATGCCGGCGCAAAACCGTCAGATCCTTCACCCGGATCTGTCACCGCCGCCCGGTTGCATGGCAACGTATAAAAATAACCAATTATGCAGAATAAAAAGCAGGGTCGGACGACATTCAACGTCCGACCCACTTTCAGGTCTGAGACTTGAGGACATCCCATGCGGGACAACTTCAAGCCCATCTCTTTATAGAGTACAAAGAGGTGCTTTTCTTACACTTTTTTCAAATTATTTTTTCAGCAATCCACTAAACGGTCAAATCTGCAAGCAGGCAACAGAAAAAAATCATCCAACCCATGAATGTTCAGAAGGTTGCGGTTGTTGAAATACTTAGGTGAATGTGTCAATCCACGAGTGCGGTAATCCACGAGTGCGGTAATCCACGAAATAATAACCAACCACGATTTGCTATGAATCAAAAGTATTCAGGTGCCCGGGATTTGGATAATCTGCAAACTGACCAGAACAAGGATGCGGCATTGTTTCTGCTCCGTATCGGTGTTGGAATCATTTTCATTCTGGCCGGCTGGGGAAAACTGACCGGAATTGAGGGTGTTCAGGGATTTTTTGGCAACATCGGGATCCCGTTGCCCGGCCTCATGGCCTGGGTAGTGGCCATTGTTGAGTTTGTCGGCGGTATCATGGTTCTTGCCGGTGCCTTCATTCGCATTCCAGCCATCCTGTTGGCAATTATTATGGTCGTAGCCATCATCACGACCAAGATCGGAGAGCCCTTCGCGGCCTACCGTGTAGATTTGCTGCTGTTGTTGATGAGTGCAGCGCTCGCCCTGATGGGTCCGGGCCGGTATTCCGTGGATGATCTGCTACCCAAGAAATAGCAGTTCCACCAATCACCACCTGACAAGCAGCGCCATTCATTATTGAATGTTGACCCATAAAACGGGATGCGGCAACCCAGCCGCATCCCGTTCTCCATTTTATAGACCTTTTTAATGGATCCTATCACCCATGGACTTGCCGGTGCCGCTGCTGCCCAGTCGCTGGCCGGCAAGGAAAAACACCGTCCCGCCGCCTTCACCGCTTTTGTCGCCGCCCTGCTGCCCGATCTCGAGTTCTTCATCCACGCCCCCTCCGACCCCCTGTTCAACATTGAGGTCCACCGCCAGTTCACCCACTCTTTCGTCTTCATCCCGGCCGGCGCCCTCATCACCGCCGCGCTTCTCTGGTGGTTCCTCCGCCGCCACCTCACCTTCCGCGAGCTGTTCCTGTTCAGCGCACTTGGGTTCGCCACGCACGGGCTGATGGATGCCGTCACCAGCTATGGCACCGAACTGCTCTGGCCCTTTTCGGACACCCGCTTCGCCTGGAACATCGTCCCCATCGTGGATCCGCTCCTCACCACCGTGATGGCCGTCCTGGCAGGCGCCGCATTCTGGTACCGGAGCCGGTTATTCGGATGGCTTTTCATGGGATGGCTGCTGCTCTACCTCACCGCCGGTTTCGTCCAGCGCGAACGCGGCAGGTCCGTCATGGAAGAACACGCCGCCCTGCGCGGACACACCATCGAGCAGCTTGTCGTCAAACCCACTATCGGCAACCTGATCCTCTGGCGCAGCACCTATATTTCCGGCGACACGGTCCATGTGGACGCGGTCCGTTCCGGCCTATTCAGTCCGCCGCACATCTATACGGGCGACGCCGCGCCGCTGATCATTCCCGAACAGGATTTCGCCGCGTGGGAAGGGACCACTTTGTATGACGACATCCTGCGCTTCCGGCGCTTCTCCGATGGCTATCTGATCCGCCACCCTGACAAACCCGATATCATCGGCGATGCCCGCTATTCCATGATCCCCAATGGTCTCACACCACTCTGGGGGATCCGTGCCGACACAACCCGGCCCGACCGCCACGTCCCCTTCCTAAACTTCCGGGATGCCGGGAGTGAAGTCCGTGAAGAATTTGTCCGTCAGCTTACCGGCAACTAAAATACCCTTCTGACACGGCGCGGCCGGAGCCTGACCTTCTCGAAAAACGTGACAGAAACACTTTTTCCTGTAACAAACCGGCCCAAAGAAACTCCTTATTATTACTGGATTTGAGATATGGGCAGCGCCATCGGGACACAACCCGGCTTCCGAACTGCATGCGTTGTAGTGCTGCACACTTATCCGGTACCGCAATTGTTGCGCACGACGCATTGTTTTCTGACACCCAGACTCCGGAATTCCATGAGAATCAATGTCCATGCCCACGTATTCAACTTTTCATCCATACTCACAAAGGAAACCATCCTGCTGCTGTCGCACCGGCTGACGGGACGCAATCTGCCGGAGCCGCTCCGGGACGCCCTCCTCTCCTACCTGCGCACCCGCCGCAAAAGCCGTCCGGGCGACATCTCGTTCGATGACTTCCACCGCACCATCCGCGGCACCCGCATTTTCAACCGGATCATACCGAAACGCCTCCGTGGTTTTTTTGACAGCCATCTTGATCTGCCGCCCTCCTCCGAAACCACCGCCGCCCTGACAAGCCTGCTGGAAGCCACCCTCATCGACCGGCACCAGGCCCCGTCTTCCGACGTGATCAATGCCTTCGAATGGCTCCGTATCGGTTTCATGAAACGCATCGATGACGTCACCGACGACCTTGTCACGCACATGGACGACGACGACGTGACCGTGGTCCTGCCCATGGATATCATCGACAGGAAAGCCGGTAAACGTGAACGGGCGCTTTTCCTGAAACAGCTTGAGGATACGAAACGGCAGGCGTTGCGGTATCCCGGACGCATCCTCCCGTTTGCCAAAGTGAACCCTGTGCGCACGGACAGTTTCCACGTCATGCGCGATGCGCTTCACAGCGGCGCATGCGTTGGCCTGAAACTCTATCCCTCGCTTGGATATCCGGTGCACGGAAGCGTCATGGAGGATACGCTTCGCTATTGTGAAAAGGAGTCGGTTCCCGTGCTGCTCCATTGCAACGACACCGGTTTTCGTAAAAGCAGGAAAGACGCGCAGCACTGCAACCCGCGTGAGTGGCTTTCCGTACTGGACACTCATACCAATCTTAAGATCTGTTTCGCACATTTCGGGGGACAGTCGCAGGATGGCAAGCCGGTCTGGACCGCTCCCGAACTCCCGCAGGACAGCTGGGCTTTCGCCATCCTCGAACTCATGGAGCGCTATCCGGGACGTGTGTACGCCGACATATCCTTCCATACCGAGCAGCACAGAAGCACGGAAGAGGAGCAAAACTACCGGAAGAACCTGCTTTCCGTGCTCTCCGACGACCGCTGCCGCGATCAGGTACTGTGGGGCACGGATTACCCTCTGCTCCGGATGGAGGCCACTGATACCGACTATACCGATTCATTTCGCACTCTTCTCGGTGATGAGCTTTTCACCCGTATTTCGCATCACAATCCGGCGTCGTTTCTGGGATTGCCGCTGCATGGAGAGCCCGCCGGGGCCAACATCATCCGGCACATCAAATGGCTGGCCGCCCATCATGCCAGGGCCGTCCAGGGCAGGACTGCCGCCTGGCTGCGTGATCATCCCGACGGCGCCGCCATCCGGGGCACTGACGGACAGGCCTCCACCGACGGACCCGCCTGGGACAGCAACAACCGCATCCACACAACCCTCTTCAATTTTCTGTGGAACAACCGGCATCCGGCGTACCTGAGCGAGCGCATGAAACGGCTGCTGCGGGATCAGGGCGATGCGCCTGTCGAGCTTTTCGAGGCGGTCGGACGGCTGCCCGTCGGTGAGCTGACATTCCACAGCGATCCGCTCGGCGATCAGACAGACCGCAATCATGCCATCCGGAGTTTTGCCAACCGGGTCCACGTCTGGTTTTCCGCGATTCCCTCTTTTGAAAAGAAAGAAACAAGCGATGCGGCCTACCTGAGAAAAATGGTCGGCGCCTGTGCCGATCCCTCCGTGACCATCCCGAAGATTGCCGAAGTCCTGGAACTCTTCTTCCGGGTAAAACCTGAACTGGAGATCGAAACATGAGCCACAGCCAATTCAGCGGAACGGCGCCATTCCAGACCCCGCTGCTGATCCCGTTTCTGCCCCTGATACTGATCCTTGTTCTGACCCTGAGCCTGGCCCTCCCGGCAACGGCGTTCCCCCCTTCTCCCGGAGCAATGCAAAACGAAGAGGACCGGATCTCTCCCTATACCACCAGCTTTACCTTCGATATTCCGGTGCTGGCTGCTTCCGACGACTTCTCCAGCATTACCGCCGGTGCCGCCTGGGATCTCGAAGTGAGCCGGCTGCTTACCGTGCTGGACCGGCGGAGCCTCAAATCCGGCATCCTGGCAAGCGATGGAAGCTTTTATTTTCAAAGCAACGGCGCCTGGCTTCTGAATGAAGATCTGAACCGGCAGCCGCTCACGGCGCGGTTTCATCTGGATGCCGGGTTCGAGCTGATTCCGCATCCACCAGAAGACATACCGACCGACCTGTTCATCGATGACTCGCCGCCTCCCCGCTGGCGGATCGGCGACGTGCGGTACCACTACCGCGCGGCTTTCACGCTGGAATCCGGTGCTGAGACCGGACAGTCGTTCGATGACGTATTTGTCACGGCCGGAGCCGGATTGCGGCTCCTCAATCTCTCCCGGACGGGCTGGAGCGGATGGATGCCCACCGCGCACATCCTGTATGAAGGCGTGTTCCGTGTTTCTGAGGAACCGGTTGTGGAAACAGGCATGGATACGGCCGACCGCTTCCGGCGGCTGCGCATTGTGTACCGCCATCAGCTGGATCTCGGGACCCTGGGCCTGTCCGGCTTCACGCTTGCCGGCGGATTCCAGTTCACGCACGACTCCGGACAATCCGCAACGTTCCGGGATGAGGGGCTGCATTCGCGTTTCGGCTGGACGGCCGACCTCTCACGTGCCATCCGGTGGCAGGGCCGCGACGGTCCCGGCCGGATCGACCTGTTCGTGCGGTACTCTGGCGGACGCATCGCCCCGCTGGTTACATCCGACCGCACGTTCCTTGTGGGATTGCGGCTCCCGTATTCCCGCTGATCAAAAATCCACTCACAATCAGCTTCATTACAATATCCTCCCGGACATTTTCCTGATTTTCAGTCCAAATCCAAATCCAAATCCAAGCCCGTATCCCAACCTGAATCCGTATCCAACCTGAATCCGTATCCAACCTGAATCCGTATCCAACCCCGAACCCAGACATCCAGCGCCATGAACCGAATCAAAACTCCTTTCTACCCGATCATCTACGTCCGCGGTTTTGCCATGACCCAATCGGCCATGGAAGAAACCGTTGCCACACCCTATATGGGGTTCAACCTCGGCAGCACAAAAATCCGGCAGGAGTGGGACGGCGAGGTGGTCCGGCATATCTTCGAATCGCCGCTCATCCGTTTGATGAAAGATTACGGGTACGTGGACAACTACACCGACGGCGTTGAAAACGAGGGACGCATCCCCCCGAAAAGCATCATCATTCATCGCTATTATGAGCAGGCCGACCGTGATATCGGCACCGGGGAAGGGGCGCCGTCCATTGAAGAGGCGGCAGAGGAGCTCAACCGGCTGATCCTGAAGACAAGGGAGCAGGTGTGCGGTGATGACGCGGAAGAGCGCGACCGGTTCCGGGTCCATTTGGTGGCGCACTCGATGGGCGGACTCATCGTGCGCTGCCTGCTGCAAAACAAGGATATCGGCACGCCGGAGGCTAAAAGCCTGGTGGACAAAGTGTTCACCTACGGCACTCCGCACAACGGAATCGAAATACGCGGGGTGAATGTGCCACGGTTCCTCGGCGGATGGGACATCAACAACTTCAACCGGCGCCGCATTGCCGGATACCTTCAGCTGCCAACCCATGATCGGGTGGATACGCTCAATGGTTCTTTCCCCGAATCGCGCTTCTTCTGCCACGTCGGGTGCAACCACACGGACTACAACCTGTCGCGGCTGGCCGTTGGACCCATGAGCGACGGACTGGTACTCATCAAAAACGCAAGCATCCAGAGCGCACCGCGCGTCTACACCAACCATAGCCACAGCGGCCACTATGGCCTGGTGAATTCCGAAGAGGGATATCAGAACCTGACCCGTTTCCTGTTCGGAAATGTCATGATCAAAGGCATTCTGGAAGTCGACGAGCTGCCGCTGCCGCCATCGGTCCGGAAGGCACACGAATCGGGCAGGCAGATCAGGGCTTCCTATTTTATTGAGTCGACG
>RECX01000335.1 GCA_007693825.1 Balneolaceae bacterium | reverse complement strand
TACAACTGGCAACAAAGCGACTGGCCGGACTTCACCTACAGCCTGGAAGGGCTGGAGGATGATCTGTTTGAGTTTGCTGAAAAAGTTGGGAGAGTGACAGGAAAATGGCAGGCACTGCCGGATGATGCGCAACAGGAAGCCGTCATTGACATGATGGTGGCGGAAGCCATTACAACCTCCAGGATAGAAGGGGAGTTTCTTTCTCGAAGTGATGTACTCTCCTCCATCCGGAAAAACCTGGGACTCCACAGCGAAACGGAATCCATCAAAGACCGGAGAGCGGTCGGTGCGGCCGAGCTCATGATCGATGTGCGTCGCACCTGGCGTGAACCGCTGACCAATGAAAAGCTCTTCAGTTGGCACAGGATGCTGCTCAAAGGCACAGAAGGTCTCACGCTTGGAGCATGGCGCACCCACAAGGAGCCCATGCAGGTTGTTTCCGGTGCTTTCGGAAAGGAAACGGTTCATTATGAAGCACCGCCCTCGTCACTCGTCCCGCAGGAAATGCAGCGATTCATTGCCTGGTTCAATGACTCGGCGCCGGAAGGCAGGAACGGGATAAGGGAGGCCCCGATCCGCAGCGCCATCGCACACCTGTATTTTGAAACCATCCATCCGTTTGAAGACGGAAACGGCCGCATAGGCCGTGCCATTGCCGAAAAAGCGTTGTCGCAGGGAATGGGCCGGCCGGCACTGTTGAGTCTCTCCGATGCGATCGAATCCCAAAAAAGAGACTATTATGATGCTTTGGAGCAAGCCCAGCGATCGAATGAGGTCACGGAATGGATCCGGTACTTCGTCAGGACCATCCTCGACGCTCAGTCGCGGGCCGAAGAGCAAATCGACTTCACCCTGCAGAAAGCGAAATTTTTTGACCGCTTCAGGGACCGGCTCAACGAGCGACAGCGAAAAGTGATCAACCGGATGCTGGACGAAGGCACGGATGGTTTTGAGGGCGGCATGAATGCCAGAAAATATATCGGCATCACAAAAACGTCCAAAGCCACCGCCACAAGAGATATGCAGTATCTGATGGAAATCGGTGCGTTCAGACGATCAGGTAAGGCGGGTGGACGCAGCACACGGTATCAGGTAAATCTCTGAAGCCGGATACCAATCACAGATTACCACTACCCGATTTCTAAAAACTTGCCTATCCCATCTCTGGTGTGGTTTTTGTTGAGAAAACCGGGTCTAATTCCTCTATTCGGTACTTTAATTTCTTTGGAAGGCACTTGCATTTACACAGCTGTGTAGTTCGTACCAGGACCAATACCATGTTTCTCCAACAGGTTTTTATGTACCAACTCGGCCAAGGCACGCTTTACCGTTGGTGCAGGCAGACGAAGTTTCACACTAATCTCGCCAGACTTGCAACCCGGGTTATTCGAGACAAACATAATAATTGCCTTATCCCGGGGGGAGAGTGAAGCAGCTTCACCTTGCACCTGGAGTTTCTGCATCAGTTGCTGTTGAACATTGCCCAAAGCATCGAAAAAAAATGAAATCCATTCGGTAACATTTTCACCAGGCCTGTTCACCTGACAACTTCTCAATACCCTGTAATACTCTGATTTGCGGCTTTCTATTTCGTGTTCCAAACTCACATATTCAATCCACTTGTACCCGTGCCTGAGCAACAGAAGCGTTGCCAGCAGCCTGCTGAGCCTGCCATTACCATCCTGAAAGGGATGAATGGTTACAAACTCATAGCAAAACAATGCACATTTGACCAGCGGATGGGTTTGATTGTCTGAATGATACCAATCTAGCAACCCCCGCATAGCGTTAAGAGTTGGAAGTCCCGGATCCGTCGTCTGGAAAATGATCTGACGGCTGCCATCGGGCATTCGTGCTTCAACGGCATTGCTCTGCTGTTTATAACTACCCCTGTGCCAATCATCCTTTCGGCTGTGTTTTAGCAGAATCTGATGGAGGTATTTCAAGTTGTTCTGGGAAATCTCAATATCTGCGGCATTTTCGGAAATAAAATCCAGTGCGTTGAAATACCCAACCACTTCTTGAGAATCACGGTCCTCCAGCTTTGTGATGTCGATTTCTTTAAGAAGCAATTCCACTTGTGTGTCGCTGAGCTGTGAACCCTCTATGCGCGTGGATGCCCCCACACTCCGCACGGTAGCAATAGACTTTAGCTGCTTGAGACTTTGGCCTTCTCTCTTCTCAATTGAAGCCCAAGATGCGTCAAACCGGTCAATTTGACTGATGAGATGAATAAGCCCCCAGCTCAGATTTAGCGTAAAATTGTGGACAGACGTTTGCATGCCGTTTTTTTTGCATGATACGATATGATACGAAAATATCCGATAATTATACGATACAATAGCGTTGTTCTGAATTGTTGTGTGGCCGTTCGGTTACTTTTGCGCTGCAGGGCCATGCGAAAAACCAACCGGGACAATCTGCGAACAATAAAAAAAGCCGCAAGATGCTGTTTAGCAACACCTTGCGGCTTTTGTGAGGGAGCCGAAGATCGGACTCGAACCGACGACCTATTCATTACGAGTGAAT
>RECX01000149.1 GCA_007693825.1 Balneolaceae bacterium | reverse complement strand
CACCGGTTCACCGCTGGCGCTGCATGTTCTCCTGGGTGAAAAACCGGCGGCTGATATCAATACCGAATTCCAGTTTTTCGTAGACCAGGATGGTGCGTTCATTGTCCTTGTCGGCCGGGACCACCGTGATGCGGGAGGGGATTTCACGGTCGCCCATGTCGCGGATCTCATCCAGCTTCATGGTATTCACCAGCTCGTCCTGCTGGTCATAGTTCTCAACGCGCAGCTGGATGTGAGTATCGGTGCAGATCCACATTTTCACCTTGCCCCAGACGATGGGGGTGTCAGGTTTGGGGATGAGGCGAATGACATAGGCGTTGCGGCCCTCATATTCCTCGGTCCGAAGGATCTCATGTTCAAAATCTTCCACAACGTCGGTGTCGCGGACCAGGTCGTCGTTGGTGAAGTCGGATCCCATCCAGGACTGCGCCATCATGGAGGATGGCAGGCGGATGGTACGGTCGATGCGCGGATCGTAGTTCCAGATGTCGTTTTCACGCATCAGGTAGGCTGTTCCTTCGTCGCGCGAGGGCGCGGTGATAATGATCATGGAATAGTCGCGGCCGTACATCCACGAGCGCATGGATACTTCACGCTGGTAGCGGGGACGCTCGATCCGCATGGTCATTTCGGCGTAATTGGAGTTGCCGCGCATGACCTGCTCCATCCGGTCAATGATTTCGGCGGGATCCGGGTCCTGCGCCTGGGCGCCGGCCAGTGGCGTGACTGCCAGCAGGCAGGCCAGCAAGAGGGATTTGGAAATTCTTTTGCAATTCATGGTTTGCTCCCTGTTCAGGTTGATGTGTTTTCTTTTTCCTTCTGATACTTTTTCTTCCATTTCACGTAGTAATCCGGTTTCATGAGGATCCGGAAGGTGTGGTCGATTACCTGCTCCTTCCGCTCTTCAAGGAATTTCATGTACTGCTCATCGGACATTTCGTAGGCCGTCTGGACCGATATCCGGGATATAAAGGCATGCGTGCACATTCCCAGCATGCTCACAGCCAGCTGCCTGGCATCAATTTCGTTGTAATGGCCCTTTTCAATACCCTCATCTATCTGGTCCATGAACGTGGTGGCACTGAGCTGCGGGTGTGCCGGTTCTTCGCTTTTGCTCACCGGAATCGCTTTCTGGGCCATCTCCAGGACCTTGTGCGGATTTTTGGCAAATTCATGGATCAGAAACAGCGGCAGGCGAGGATGCTCGACCATGGTCTCATGATAACCCCGCACAAAACGGATAATCTGCTGCTCGACATGCAGCTCCGGGTTTCGCAAAATGACCGCCAGTGGCGCCATCAGATTTGAATAATCTTCCTGGAATATGACATCGAACAGTTGCTGCTTGCTTCGGAAGTAGTAGTGCAGCATCATTTTGTTGATCCCTGCCTCGTCGGCGATTTCCTGCATTCGGGCACCTGAGAATCCTTGCCGCTGGAACACGTTCCTGGCCGCTTCCTTTATAATTTCCTCGGTGCTGCTGTCCTTGTTTGTCATGATTCTATGGGTATTGCGTGTGTTTTGCTGTTTATACGAATGGTTGATACAACAAGTTTCAATCTTTGAGTTCAACCGTATGGTTGAACCAAATATATAAACCAGGAGTAAGGTTGTCAAGAAAAATCGTACCTGTTCCGGGTATTTTGAAAACGTCGCTGGCCGTAATCGGAATCTATCCGGCCGGAAAGCCAATATTTTGCTATATTTGATCGTTTTCCATGATTACAGTCTTCCGGAAGTCCATGACAACCACCCGAAAACACATCCATCCATGAAATGGCCATGACGGCAACCCGTCACACAGGAGCATGATCATAACCGTCATGGACATTCTATGTGACCATAGAAATCTGAAATTTTAAACACATGAAACATTCATGGCCTATACTTCGGACACACAGACGCATGATTATTTCCATGAATGCTCCATCTGTCCGCTTGAATCCAAAAAATATTAACAGATGAAATGGTCCGCAGTACCCATCGTTGCCATCAGGGCACTCCGAAGAAACACCATGCGCACCATCCTGACCGCATTGGGCATCATCATCGGTGTGGGGGCGGTGATCACCATGGTGGGGCTGGGACAGGGTGCCCGGGCCGAAGTCGAAGAACAGGTGAACCGGCTCGGACAAAACGTGATCCTTATTTTTCCGGGTGCCAGGCAGCTTGGCGGCGTTAGCATAGGCGGCGGGAGTGCCAACACCCTGACCATCCAGGACGCCCTTGCCATCCAGGAGGAGATTCCGGAAGTGGTGGCCGCAAGTCCGGAGGTGCGTTCGCAGCGCGTTGTAGTCTATGGCAACCGCAACTGGTTCACGCGCATTTACGGCCAGTCGGCCGATTACCTGCAGATCCGGCAGTGGCCGATCGAAAACGGCCGCATGTATGATGACTACGATGTTGAAACGACCGCCCTGGTTTGCGTTGTCGGACAGACCATTGTCGAGGAGCTCTTCGAGGGCTCCGACCCGATCGGCGAGACCATCAGGGTGAGGGGACTGCCGCTGGAAATAATCGGTGTGCTGTCACCGAAAGGGATGTCGCTGATGGGTTCGGTACAGGACGATATCATCCTTGTACCATACACCACGGCATTTCAACGTATTTCGGGGCGCAGCCACGCGATGGTCATCAATGTCCAGGTGTTTGACCAGGACATGATGGGCATTGCCCGCGACAAGATCACCGATCTGCTGCGTGAACGCCACCGCCTGGCCCCCTACCAGGAAAATGACTTCACCATCCAGACCCAGGAGGAAGTGGCCGAAGCCGCCACCGAAACCTCACGCGTCATGACCTGGCTGCTCGCATCCATAGCCGGTATTTCCCTGTTCGTCGGTGGCATCGGGATCATGAACGTCATGCTCGTCAGCGTGACCGAACGCACCCGGGAAATCGGCCTGCGCCTTTCGGTCGGTGCACGGGGAAGGGATGTCCTCACCCAGTTCCTCATTGAATCGATTATACTGTGCCTGCTGGGCGGTATCGGCGGTATCGCCATGGGACTTGCCGCCACCGAACTTATCGCCAGCTATGCCGGCTGGCCCGCCCTTTTCTCCACCGAGGCCATGATCGCGGCCGTCAGTGTCTCGGCTGCCGTCGGTCTGTTTTTCGGGTTCTATCCCGCATGGAAAGCATCCCGGCTGGATCCCATCGTTGCCTTGCGACGAGAGTAACGTCCGGTCGAACCATTCCAAAAAGCCCCTTTCCCTCGGTTCAATGCAGTCCGGAGGATATTACCATTGCTGACAGCCAGCTTGCTTGACAATAAAGGAAAGTCTATTTATATTTATATATACTTATTTATATAAGTTAATAATTGATATCGTATCCAAACTGCTGATTACAAATTTTATTGAGGAAGTATTATGAACAGACTGATTATCGGATTTATCGTAGTTGCCATGCTTGGCTGGGTTGCCAGCATCATCCTGACAGCCATCCATTTCTGGACCATCCCGCTGATACCGGACGGAGCCACGCTCAGGGGGCCCATGATGGTCATTACCAGCCAGTGGGCCTACATTGGTCCTGTGCCGCTTGCCACCCTTGGAGCCGTTTACTACATCGCCATGATTGCACTTGGCGCGCTCTGGCTTTCCACGAAGAATCCCGCTATTGAGAGAGTGCTCCTGCCCATAACGGCAGTCGGCTTTGTGGCGTCCCTTGGTTTCGTCTATCTCCAGCTGGGTGTTATAGGTGCCATTTGTCCGTTCTGTATGGTATCGGCCGGAGCCACTACCATCCTTTTCGGGATAGAGCTGTACATTAAATTCCGTGGCGGCGCCTCGCAGCAGCCGTCCGTCGAAGCATCCAAAGTATGGGCCTCGGTTTTTGCAGTGACCATGCTGCTGACCATCCTTGCCATGTGGAGCCTTACCGTGCTGCCGCTTCCGGTTGGAGGCGCCTGATAAAAGGCGCACGCAACGGGGGATCGGGAACATAAGGGCAAACCCTATTCCTATATCAGCAGTGATTCCCTGTCAATCCGTTACGTATTCACTGCCTCACGGGTCGAGAAAATACCTCAGGGAAAAAGACGGCTGGAATCCAAGGTCATAGAATACGACCTGTACCGGTTCTAGCCGTCTTTGTTGCATTTCCTGTTCCACGGCAAGCACCCAATCCTTGTACCACGGATTTTTCCTGTTGGTGAGGTTGTAGACACCCGCTTCCATCACCCATCGATGCGATCCCGCAGCAACTTCATACCGGGCTGAGAGGTCAATGCGGCTGTACATCCCCAGCCGCGTGTCACCGCTGCGAAACAGGTCCAGCCGATCCGGCACACCTGTTGCATAAAACCAGTTGCCATCCAGACGGAATCCGGTAAAGAGACGAAGGGATATGAGGGTATTGAACTGGTGGGTACGGTCCCAATATGCCAGAAAGCGGTCTCCCTCATTCAGGCGGGGATTGCTCAGCTCGGCCCGGCTGAGGGTATAGGACTGGGTCAGCGACAGGCGATTTCCAGAACGGCCGGCCTGAAACTCCACACCACGGGCATATCCTGAGTTATCCGCAAACCAGGGCGCCCCTTCAAGAGGGGACTGCACACTCTGGATGTTGATCTCATGAAACCGCAGGTTCCGCTGGTATTTGTAGTAGACTTCGGTGCGGAAAAACCAGTGGCGGGCAATTCGCGTTCGCAGTGCTACCGACCACAGATCCACTGCGGCGGGCTTCTGGTGTTCATTGGCCGTGATCCAGATATCGCTGGTTGTCTGATTGTAAAATGCGAGCTTGTACAGGTATTGATATGTGCGACTGTATCCCAGAGAAGGAGATACACGGGTTTCGGTAAGCAGATCGGCTCTTATTCTGGGCGACAATCGAACATATCCCCCGTCGCTGAAGTACTGCATCCGGATTCCACCCTGCAATTCCATCGGCAAGGCGGCACCGGCTTCACCCGCCTTCCACGCCGTGTCGAGATACCCCTCCAGCAACAGTGGTGTGGATTTCCGGTAATACCTGGGTCGGTTCAGGGATTCTTCCAGATAAGCGGAATGGTATCCGTGAAGCGCCAGACCAGATTGGACATTGATCAGGGATGGCAGGAATCCCGGCGTCGATGCCTCCGGCACTCCATTCCCTCTCTGCCGTCCTGCTTGTCCATACGAACGGTAACCGACCAGGTCAGCCTCCACATACCAGTGGGTCAGTTCGCTCCTGTTCTCGTAGGGGTGGATGAAGAGGAGCTGGTCCTGCAGGTTCCGGCCCGGGCGTTGATAGGGGAAGTCCTCTTTCAGATAGCGCGTGTGATAGTAGCTGATGCCGGATCGGACATGCATGCTGCGATCCGGGTCCAGCGTACGGTACCATCCCAGATTGGCCGACCGGTTGCCCCAACGGTTGCGCGTTTCAAAATTTTCGCGCACAAGAGGAGCGTCGCGGCTCACCGGCCTGGAGCGGACAAGGCGCAGGGCATCCTGTTGCGTGTTGTTGAAACCCGAATACCCGCTGAGCATCCAGCGGTTCCCGCGGGTGTCCTCAACAAACAGCTTTCCGTGCAGATCGTGGAATGCAACCGCAAAATCTCCCGGTGTGACAATGCGATCCTCAAGCGTGACCGTACCGTTATCCAGTGAATTCGGGCGCGCGACATTAAGGCCCCAGGCCACCAGTTCTTCCGTGCCCGGGAAACCGTATCCGCCGAGAAGGGAGGTGCGTCCCGATACCAGCACGCTGGCCCTGCCCCGAGACACGGGCCCTTCCAGGCTGCCGTTCAGGGCAGAGCTGCTGATCCCGGCACTTCCCCGGTAACGGTACAGGGAGCCGGCACGCGTGACCAGGCTGAGCGTGCCTCCCGGCGGACCCTGATAACGCGCCGGGGTCACATCGTAATAAAAGCTGCTCGTGCGGATGACATCCGCGTTGAAACTGTCGACCAGTCCGAAGAGATGCGACTGGTTGTAGATGACGGCCCCATCCAACAGGACCTGGAGGGCATCGGAATTGCTGCCTCGGACAAAGGCACCGTCCGACAGAGCCGTACCCATGCCAACGGAAGGCAGCGTCTGGAGCATGCGGATGGCATTGGATTCACCGAGCGGACTGAAACCATTCATGATCAGCCCTCCTTCGGTACCGGAACCGGATTGCTGCTGCATAACCGGGGCCTGTACGATGATCTCCTTTCCTTCGTACGGTGCCGGTTCCAGACGTACGGCGAGTTCTCCGAGCGCAGGCAGTTCCTCAGTCGAAACGGCGATCAGGACAGTGTGATACCCGATGTAGGATATGCGCAGGTGCAGGTCTTCTCCAAGGGGTACATCCAACCGAAAACGGCCCTGAAGATCTGTTTGCGTGCCCTGCAGATGAATCGGGACGGTTTTGATGGATGTGGTGTCGCCATTGAGCCGGACCGCCTCTTGCTCCTCCTGTTCCTCTTGCTCTTCCTGCTCCTCTTGCTCTTCCTGCTCCTTCTGCTCCCTGGGGACGATGCGGATAACGGTTGCAAAAGGCAGTCGCTCGCCGGTCTGTTCATCGATTACATAACCTGTCAGGGGCTTCATACTGACGAGGCCCCTGGTATAACCGGCATCACCGGCGTCACCGGCATCCCCGGCCGGAAAAATCACGATCTGTTTCCGTCGTTCATTTATGACCAGGTCCAGTCCGGCCGCCAGCAATTCCTTTTTCAGCGCATTTTCCCAGTTCCTATTCAATTCAAAACGGATCCTGACACCGGCAACCAGCGCATCCCGGTACAAAAAACGATATCCGGATTCGGTTTCAAGGGTTTGAATGACCGTCCGCAGCGGCTGGACCGGGGTTTCCGCGTGGACCAGGGTATCCGCGTGGACCGGAGTTTCCGCGTGGAGCGGGGTTTCCGGGCAGGCAGGGGTATCCGGCAGGACCGGAGTATCCGAAAGAGCCGTACCGGGCGCCCGGTTTTCCATATGCAACTGGCCGGGTGGAAGGGACCCTGCGGGATGTGCTGCTGCAATGGTCACGCAGTACGTGAACGGCAGGAAAAACCATATCGTCAAAAGAGACATTCGCAGCATACTCAATGCCTTCCATTCTCTCCGCTTGATGCGATGATGAAATAACCGGGTTCGGGCTGCTCCACCGAAGCGCCTATGGAAACGGCCAGATCGCGAATGACCGCTTCCGCATCGTCAAGGACCACCGTTCCACTGAGTTCCGCATCCACAAGAACGGGAGAGACGGAGATGGACACGTTGAAGTGATGGCCGATTTCGCGGATGATGGAGGACAGGGGCCGTCTGTCGAGCACCAGTTCATCCTCCAACCAGCCGAGGTGCGTGCCGGCGGGGATGTCTGTCATGGTTGCGATGCTGCCGTTATGCACCCTTCCGGTTTCTCCGGGTGACAGCACGGCCGCTGATGAGCCGTCGGGCAGGGCCATGAGAACAGCTCCCTTCTCGAGGAATACCCGGGTATGCCGGTCCCATGTGCTTACCGAGAAACGGGTGCCGGTAACCCTCACCATGGCATCATCGGTCATCACGACAAACGACCGATGTGGCAGTGATGCAATATCGAAATATCCTTCCCCGGTGATTTTATAGCGATGCCCGGAGTCATGTCCGGTCAGGCGATACAGTTCGGAATAGGGACGCAGTGTCACAAGGGTGCCGTCGGGCAGCGTGGCCTGCTGTTTTTCCGATGTTGTCTGGAGAACAAGCTGCGGTTCGGGCATATCCTGCCGGGTAAGGAGCATCCACATGAAGACGACCAGCATGAACAGTGCGGCGACCCGCACCAGCAGCGGCAGCCAGCGTACCTTCATTTCGGGTGCCGGGCCGTCCTCGCGGGAAACCGGCTGCTCGTGGCGCCATGGCCTGAGTCCGGGTGCCGCAGAACGCTCCGCCCCTTTATCCTCAATGGCTTTTTCCACTGCCAGCCAGAGATCATTGTCGGCCGGTGCTTCCTTTTTCAATTGAACCGCTGACTTGTATGCGGCCAGAAACGGCAGGAGCGGATCCTGCCCGGGAACGTCCGTGTCCCGGGTGGAACCCGCCTGATCCATGGACTGGTCCAGCAATCTGGCCAGTTTCAGATCCTGTTCGTCAGGATGATATGCATTCGGATCTGTCATGGAAAATACTGCCTTTGGTTGTGTGTTGTTTGTCTGTTACTCCCGGGATCAGTACCCGGGTGGAACGGGGCGTTTCCGTCAGAAACGCGGGTTTCAGGAGCGCGGGCGACCTGGTGGCGTATCGCCGGAGCTGTCCGGGCGGTCAACCGATCCGGTGGCCAGGCCGATCCGGAAAAACTCCCGGAGTTTGTCGAACCGCAGCAGTGCCGTGCCGTCGCCGGTGAGTTCAATGATACCGGAAAGGTTGCGCTCTTTCGTCTCGCCGTTGATAGTTCTGGTCATGGTGAGACGATATGAGATGAAACCGCTGATGCCATCTTCGAGGTTTCCGTTTTCTTTTACGGTTTCTTTGTCGATACGGATGTCCTCGAGGTTCATTTCCATTTCGTAGGTCCGGTTTGTGACGACATCGCGACGCAAGATGTCCGCATTCATTTCGCCGTTGCCCAGGTGCGATCCCCGAAGGGTTATGATGCGAGAGGCGTCCGACAATCCCTCAAGATAAAACTGGTCAAACCGGTAAAACCTGTTGGACCGGTACGGGCCTTCCGTAATTCCCTCACGGGTACCCTTGTAATCAATGGTCTCGATACGGTCCTGCTGGCGTTTGGGAAACTCGATAAAACGCCCGCTGATATCAGCATAAACGTACAGGTTCCGGACTTTCAGGCTTCTGGACACATACGGTCCCTCGAATTTCCTGATGAACCACACCAGATGTTGTCCCGTTTCCGGATCATAGGTGTATTCATATTGTGATTCAGATCCCCTGCCGTGATCTCGCTGCTGATTCTGGTCACGATCACGTTCCTGGATCCGGCTCTGTATGCCTTCTTCATCCACTTCCGATACCGCGTCATACAGGCTGGACAGCAGCCCTTCCTCGGAATCTGAAAGTGCGCTTCCGATAATCTGCCCGGCAATCTCCAGTTCTTCCTGTGAGATCTCCTCTTCCTGCTCTTTGTTAAGCGTATCGCATGCGGAAAAACCGATCAGCAGCAGAACCGCAGCAAGCGAAGGTATCAGGTTTGGAGTATGATACATTTTCATGGCTAAGTAGTTTGGTTGTGATTGTCCGGCAGATGCCGGTGGTGTCACTTTCTTTACACCTGAGCGGGTGACTTGCCCCTAATCCCTTTCACCTCATTTTCAACCGGACGGCATAAAGTGCTTCAAAGCCATACGCAACTCTTTGAGAGCCAATGCCATATGGTTCTCTACGGTTTTCTTTGCCACGCCGAGTGCTTCAGCCGCCTCTTTGTGTGACAATCCCTGCAAGTAGCACAATTCAAACACACTCCGCCGCTTTTCCGGCATCACCTCAAGTGCTTTCTGCATGGCTTCGAGTGCCTGCCGGCTGGCTGTCACCTCCTCCGGACTGTTGCCCGTATCCCCCAGCTGGTAGGCAAATACGGGATCATGCTCCTTTCTGTCCCTGAAATGATTCAGCATCCTGTTGTAAGCGATGGTGAAGAGGAACGAACGCAGGGACCGGTCCGGATGGATATCCTCCCGTTTTTCCCAAATGATCAGAAAAGCGGTCTGTAACAGATCTTCGGCATCGTCTCTGGCCGTCCCTTTGGACATGAGGAACGATAGCAGCGACGCCTGGTATCTTTCGAAGAAAAGGCGGAATGCCTCCCTGTCACCCTGTTTGATGCGTGAGGCCAGTTCCCTGTCATGGAGGTCATCCTCCAGGTGCAGGGCAAGCTGTATGAGAATCAGGACGGACATTGCGGCGGGGTAACTTAAACACGAAAAAATATAGTGCCACGGAAGCTGAAATCCCAACAGCAAGATGTCTGCGCCCGACCGCATGCATATTTTCCATTATCCGGGACAATCTGTGTAAATGTCTGGTGGATGGGATATGAGACCTTCACCTGACCAGCAGCTGGCACCATCGGATTCACAGCCGCGGATCGGTTTCACAGCCGCGGATCGGTTTCACAGCCGCGGATCGGATACACCTCGCCATGTTACCTGCTCTACATCCAATTCCGGAAGCGCGGCTTCAACCGCCTTTTCGATGCCATTGAGGCCGCTTTCGAGCGGACGCACCCGCACGTGGTGCCCCATGTCCCGGAGCGCCTCCGCCCTGTCTTCCCAGGCTGACCCTTCTTCCAGCTCCAGATACCGTCCGCGATGCAGGAAGTTGGGCATTGCCAGGGCATCACTGAGCGATAGCTCCCAGTCCAGCACACCGATCAGCGCCTTGACCACATAACCGATGATGCGGCTGCCGCCGCGGGAACCAATGATGTACCGAAGATCACCGTCTTCGTCGAAAACCATTACGGGTGCCATCGAACTTCGGGGCCGCTTGCCGGGCTCCACTGCGTTGGGTGAACGAAATCCGTTGCTTTCCGGGACAAAATTGAAGTCTGTGAGCTGATTGTTGAGCAGGAATCCGCCTGCCTCGATGCGGCTGCCAAACGGAGCTTCGATGGAGCTGGTCATGGCCACGGCATTCCCATGGCGGTCAACGATGGAAAAGTGACTGGTCCCGGCTGTTTCCTGTTGCGGGGGGACCGATCCCGCAGGGAACCACGCCTGCCGGTTTGCCGCGTCTCCCGAAGGGAGTCCCGGCTGGACCTCCTCCATGGCCTGAAGCGTATCCACCCATTTGGAACGCATTGCCAGATAGGCTGCATCCAGCATCTCTTCCTGCGGGACGTGCACAAAAGCAGGATCCCCGATCCATGTCTCCCTGTCGGCAAAGGCCAGCCGGCTGGCCTCGGCTATCAGGTGGATCGCAGCCGCGTCCCCGGGTTCATGGGCCGGCAGATCGAAATGTTCAAGGATACCCATGATCTGCAGAAGCGTGATCCCTCCCGAGGATGGGGCCGGAACGCCGCAGATGGTCCAGCTGCGATAGGGACGGCAGACCGGATCGCGCACCACAGGGCGATAAGCATCGAAATCATCCGGTGTCAGGTCGCTGCGGCCCGGCCACCGGCTTTTTGCCGCACGGATCATCACCCGCGTGAGCTCACCCCTGTAAAACAGATCCGGGCCTTCCGCGGCGATCTCACGCAGCGTCCCGGCTAGTTCCCGGTTTTGGAGGACGGGTTCTTCGTCGCGGGCCGGACGGACGAACCGGGTGCGTGTATCGCTGAAGAGCCAAAGGGATGGATCCGAGGCTATCTGCCGCTGAAGCCGCTCCGGCATGGGGATTCCCTGCTCTGCAAGCGTAACGGCAGGATCGAACAGATCCCGCCAGGGCAATGTCCCCTGTTCCGCATGCGCCTGGTGGAGCATGGCCAGCAGGCCGGGCACGCCCACGGAACGTCCGGTTGGTGCGGCCGCCCAGAGCGGAAGCGGCCAGTTTCCGATCAGAAAGCGGTCCGGCTGTGCCGCTGCCGGGGCAACTTCACGCCCGTCATAGACCGTCATCCGTCCCGAGGCCCCATCCCGGTAGAGCAGGAACGCCCCGCCGCCGATCCCGCTTTCCGGCGGTTCCACGACATTAAGCGCCATTTGAACCGCGACCGCGGCATCCATGGCATTTCCCCCGTCCCGAAGCACCCCGAGACCGGCTTCAACGGCCAGAGGGTGCGCCGCCGCCACCATTTCTTCCTGATCCGAAACAACCGGGGCCCGATCGGGTGGCCATTCCGGATCCGCGTCATAGGAAGGGCCGCATCCAGAAGAAAAACAGATGACCAGAATTATGACAAGGATAATTTTGCAATTGTTGCTATTCATCTGTTTAAATCATTTCGATTTCACTTCGTGACCTTCGGTTCGCTTACGCGTTTCACCGGGCACTTCGTGACCTTCCGTTCATCTGATTTAATCAATTTCCATTCCGCTGATCGTTCCCGCGAAAATATATGTTCCGCTTAGAACGGGTCATAAAGCTCCCGGAATATCAATATATTTGAATTCATATGGACAAGACATACCTTCAAAAACTTTTTGAGGAGCATCGCAAAGCGGCGAGATGCCCCTCCCCCGTTCTGGTCGTTGCTTTTTTCAACCGGCTTCTGGGCTTCCTGTTCCCCGAGTTCAGCAACACCCGGTTCCATTCTGTCAATGAACTGGAACAGCTCAGCTACGAACTGAAAAAGGAGTTCTGCCAAATCCTGCGTAAATGCTCGGAGTGCCCGAGTGCCGATGTGGAAGAAGTGACCAGGGATTTCTGGATGGCCCTGCCGGAACTAAAGGAAATGCTGGAAATGGACGTGCAGGCCATATACGAAGGGGATCCGGCGGCCAAAAGCCGCACCGAGGTCGTGCGCACTTATCCCGGATTTTATGCGGTCACATCCTACCGGATCGCCCATTTCCTCCATGGCAAGGGGTATAAGCTGCTGGCCCGCATGATCACCGAAAATGCCCACAGCCACACCGGCATCGACATCCACCCGGGAGCGAGTATCGGCAGGCACTTTTGCATCGACCACGGGACCGGAATGGTCATTGGCGAAACCACGGAAATACACGACCATGTGAAAATCTACCAGGGTGTCACACTCGGGGCTTTGAGTGTCCGCAAGGAGGATGCGGCTGTCAAGCGGCACCCCACGATTGAGGAGTACGTGGTGATTTATGCCGGGGCAACCATTCTGGGCGGCGACACGGTCATCGGCCGGCACAGCATCATCG
>RECX01000284.1 GCA_007693825.1 Balneolaceae bacterium | reverse complement strand
GGTTGTCATTCGGAACGTTCCGTCAATTTTGCGTACCTTTATCCTCTGAATGTAAGCAAAAGACCCGGAAACAATCAAAATGAGCCGTCTCACCGCATGGAAGCAGCGCTGGCAGGCGATCAACGCCGATCCGCGCGCCAGGAAGCTGCAGAAGCTGCTGCAGCGGGTGGTTGTGCTGGCCATCGTCGGGCTCATCATCTACCAGCTGACGGACATCGGGTGGGGCGAGGTGCTGCAGTCGCTGCCGGCCAGCCCGTGGTTCTATGTGCTGTTCGGGGTGCTGTTCGTGAGCCTGCCGGTCGCCGAGATCTTCATCTACCGCCGGCTGTGGCGCTTCGATGCGTGGCAGGGGTTCCGCGCGTTCCTGACAAAATGGGTGTACAATCACGAGGTGGTGGGCTATTCGGGCGAGTTTTATCTGTTCCTGTGGGCGCGCAAGCGGGTGGGGCTGGGTGACCGGCAGATTTTCAGGCACATCCGCGACAACAGCATCATCTCCTCGGTCAACTCCAACCTGGTGGCCATCACGCTGCTGGCGGCGCTGCTGTACACCGGCCAGCTGGACCTGACGCACGTGCTTGACGACACCGCGCCCATCTACATCGGCGCGGGCATCCTGTTGCTGGCGGTGGTCACGGCGCTGGTGGTGCAGTTCCGCAAGTACATTTTTGACATGCCGCTGCGCACCGCTGCGGCCATTTTCGGCATCTACCTGACGCGGTTCCTGCTGCACCATGCCGGACTGGTGCTCATGTGGATGGCGGCGATTCCCGGCACGCCGCTGCCGGTGTGGCTCACCTTTCTGGCCATGCTGATTGTCATCAACCGGATCCCGTTCCTGCCCAGCAAGGACCTGGTGTTCATGTGGGCCGGGCTGGAGTATGCGCGCGGGCTGGATGTGACCATCGCCGCGGTGGCCGGCATGCTGCTGGTCTACAGCGCGCTGCACAAGGTGGTGAATCTGGGGCTGTTTTTGGCGCTGCAGTACTGGTTCCGGGATCCGGAGATCGAAGAGGCGAAGTCGGCGCCGGTGGGGGCGGAGCAGTCGGACGAGCCACAGGCGGACTAGTCGGGCGCGGCGGAGGGTCCGTCACGGGAATGAGTTTACGTGATCCGGGCGACCGGTTCGCCATCCATCCCCTTATCCACAAGCCGGGAAACAAACTTGGCAAAAGGTGTGATATTTTTCTGAACACTTGCCTCCTCCAGTGCGCGCATGTAATCCGATCTGCTTTCCACCGGGATGACCGTCCATGGATATCCGCCGGAAGCCAGCATGAGATTCATCAGAAAGCGGGCCATGCGTCCATTTCCATCCATATACGGATGGATCCAGGCAAACAGAAAATGACCGAGCACGGCACGTACACCAGGCTCTTCTTCATCCGCGAGCAATTCAAAAAGCTCACTGGTCATCTCCCTTGCTTCAGGGGCGGCCGGTGGAATATGCCGTGATTGCTGGATAAACACCTGCGAGTTCCTGTAACCGGCAAGATCGGAGGGTTTCAGTATGCCGGCGGCGACACCCGGAGCGAACAACTCCCGATACCAGTCACCATGTTCCTTGCCGGCTATTCTGCCGGCGTTTTCACCGTTCAGGACTTTTTCCACACTTTTTTTCACTGACAGAAATGCCTGCCAATAGCCGCGCGCAGCCATGGCATCCCTGTGCGCTATGTCACTTTCATCGATATCCGGATTCCAGATGCCGCTGCGAACCTTGTCAATCAGTTCCGCCGATACACGATACCCCTCAATGGAGAGGGAATGGTAAGCGTCTGTCACATAAACATCATCAACCTTTTTCAAGTAGCTTTCGGTGTCGCTGTCAATGCCGGGCGGGGCCGGGAAATGGTCGGGGATGTCTTTTCTCATGGCTTCCCATGTCAGATGCAGCCACCGGATGTGCGGCGGAGTGGCGGGAGGCATGACATGCAAACCGGACATATCTTCAAAAGGGTCAGATTCCCTGATATTATACCCAGCTGCCTTCATGGTTTTCGTGATTTCATCTGCAATGCCGGGGCGACCGGCATTTCTGAACGCACCCGCAAGTCTTCCGGCAATGGTGGTCTGTCCCCTCTCCAACAGCAAACGCAATATTTCTGATGGATCACCGACCATGCCCAGTACGGTTCTGGCGGCAATCTGATTCCGGGAAAAAAAACCGGAGCTGCAGCTTGTCAGGCCGGCAGACAGGGAAAACACCCTGATCCCGTTTCGTTTGACAACTTCCTGTTCCGGAGGCAACGCCGTCCGCAATTCGAATATGGAAGTTCCATGGATCAAGTCCGTTACCCTGTTTCTTCCTCCGGGGGCCCGCACGACGAGTTGTCCGGGGATGGCATTATCTCCTGCATGCAGCATCAGGGAATGTTCCGGAGAAAGCACCCAGTCATCACCGAACCGTTCGTGCAGGTATATGTCGCAGAACTTCCAGTAGGATACATACCACGAGGTGCTGTCGCCTTGCTGCTCATCCGGGCGGCAGGGAATGTACCAGCCCTTCATCACTTTTTTCAAAAAACCCTTGTCAAACAGCAGCT
>RECX01000102.1 GCA_007693825.1 Balneolaceae bacterium | reverse complement strand
CGGTCCCGCCGCCGGAATCAACTGGTTGGGTGCTGGCGACCTGGACCTGAACGCCTCCGGGCCGCCCCAGCTCGTAGAGATACACGGGGGAATCCGGGAAATTGGTGTCATTCTGGACTGCCAGGAAATTCAGTTTCCCGTCACCATTGAAGTCGCCGATGGCAGCTCTGTAGTGCCTGTTGATGAAGGCGCCCGGAGCGCCCATGGTGAGGCTGCTGTTCGGACTTTCAAATACCACATCCGGAACCGTCGAGAGCGGATCCCTGCCATAGTGCAGCACGGCGTTGGTGTTCCCCGAACTGCTGCCGATGATCAGAAGTTCGTCCCGTCCGTTGCTGGTCAGGTCCGGTATGCCGGCCATCAAGGCCCAGCCCATGGTGGAAATGAATTCGGCTGAGGGATTGATTGCCATAATGGACGAATGAAGCGGCAGAAGCTGGTCTGGCTGCGGATCTTCACCCAGAAGGTTTCTCTGGAAAATGTGTACGCCGGGGACGCCCACAGTGGCATCCGTACGATCGGCATGCGTGAAAGGCTTGGCCACCAGCCCGCGGCTTCCGGTGCCGAGAAAGTCGCCCGTGGCGATGGCACTCATTCCGAAGAGCCACATGTCCATGCCAGAGGTTATCGCCTCACGGCCCGCGCGAAGCGTAATGTCGGGTTCGCCGAAATTGCTGTCGCCGTCCCGGCCGAAATAGACATGGATACGTCCACCGAGTCGGCCCGATCCGAATTCCATCCTGTCAGAAGTGCCACCCTGACTCAGGTTAGAGATGGCAAAGTCATCGATTCCGTCGCCGTTGATATCCCCCAGTCCGGTGAGTGCCCCGCCGATACCAAAGCCCAGGTCTTCTGCCGGGAAGCTGAATACCGCATCAGGAGAATTCTCCAGGAAGGATGTTCCTCCGGCATAAAGCAGTGCGGGCAGCGGACCCAGGGTCTGGTCGTTGACATTGGCTGATGCAATAAGCAGGTCGTCATACCCGGAATTGGTGACATCGCCAGCGTTGGCCATGGTATTGATGGCTCCAATGGTGTAACTGTGTCCCGGATAAGCATCCACATCGCTGAGCACCTTGTCCGGTGTTTGTCCGGCGAGTATCCCACCCGTGTAAAATTCCAGGACAGCAGTGCGTTGCTGTGGTGTGGATAAATCCGGGATTTCTATGAAGAGGATCACGAAATCAAGCCGGTCTGTATCGGTGAACCGGCCGCTTACGATATCAATGAAAGTTTTTCCGGCCGGGATCGTCCAGCTCGCGGCCGGAGTCTGCCAGTTGCTGCCCCCCTCATAGAAATTCAGTTTTCCGGCAGCAAATAATCCCTTACTGAAGAAAACGGCAAAATCATCGTTGCCATTTCCGGTGATATCACCAAGGGCGTATGCGGTGTTGGCACTTAAAGGGAAAGATTCTTCATCATAGAAAAACGCTTCAGAAGTAAGCGCCCCGTCTTCGCTGCCGGCAATGCGGAGGACACCCGATGACGCGTTGGCTCCGTCACGGAAGCTGTAAATGAGATTGTCCGAGCCGTCGCCGGTCAGGTCGCCAAATTCAAAATTATCCCCGGTGAGCAGCTGCCCATTGGTTCCAAAACCCGGGAGGTGATCTCCCAGAGTGAATCCTCCGGCAATGCCGTTGGGGAACCCGCCAAACCGTAAAGGGCCGGTTGCTGATTCATTTGCCGCGAAATTTGTGGTGCCGTCACCATTGAGGTCGCCGGCAGCCCATACCCGGAATGGATGAAGCGCTGTGGGCTCGTTGCTGAAGATTTCGCCTTCCTCCGCTGACGGTGGAAAGTAGAAGGACCGGTCAGGCCGGAATCCGAAATCGCTGGCCACAAGGTACGGATCCCCGTCAGGCGACAAGTAGGCGGCAAAGAAGCGGCCGGCCGAAAAGTGATTGTAGTCCGTGATTTGAATGGCCTGGACAAAGGCAGCCGTTCTGGTTTCGTCGATGGATAAGATCACGGCGAACCTGCGGGCGAGTGAGCTGCGCATCGACAGTATGATATGGATGGCACCGTCCAGCTCAAATATATCGGTGACTGCCGTAAGCCGCATGCCATCGAACTCTTCAGGGAGAATGGTTCTCATGTCGTAGACCCCGACATCGAGTTCAGCATCCGGGTTACCGCCATACAGAACGAATAATTCGAATTCGGCGTCCGGATAACCGGATGGCGACAAGGTAAAGACAAAATCCTCATACCCGTCCCCGTCGATGTCCGTTCCCCATTTAGAAGAGGTTACGGTAAGTTCAGCCGGAAGAGTTACCTGGGTTGTGGCACTTGCTGCCTGCAGCGTTGTCCCGTCGTGGCTGTAAACGGTTGTGTTGCCAAAAATATCCCGTCCCAGCAGATTGGCCTTGCCGTCGCCGGTCAGGTCGCCGGCCGGAAGGAGGATATCGTATATGACCTGATCGTGATTCCCCGTGAATGATCCGGAGTAGTAGATAAGCGTCCGGTCGGACAAATCCGAGAGGTTGTCGGTCCGAAGGTCGGCCAGTTGCAGGCGTGTCTGGATCAGGTCATTCCTGCCGTCGCCATTGAGGTCACCGGCCGGCAGAAAAATACCGGTCGGAGCGGAGGGCAGGTCGGTGTCGGGCCAGGTTTCTCTGTCGAGAATCCTTCCAACGGGCCTGCGTATTTCGAAGTTTCCTGTCGAAAGCAGCTGGTCCCCGCTTTGGGCAGTTGCCGCTGCGGACGTAATCAGCTCTTGCGAACCCGGAACAGGAATCCCTGTTTCGTGGTACTGCAGTGCAAGGACGGCTGCAGGAAACAGCAACAGCATTACTGTAAGGATACAAAAACTGGACAGGTTCCCCCTGTCGGCAAAAGTAGGATTCATGGCTATTTCTCTGATTGATGGATGTTTCCCATTGAAAAAAATCATCCCGGTCGGAAAGGCATGTTGCCGGGAATAATCGAGATAAATATAAGTAAATATTTGTTAGGTATTTATATCTATCTTAATGAATTAATGTTTTTTAGACGTCTGAGACCTGGATGTTACCACAAGAGAGCCCGGTCCTGGCCGTAGGATCCGGTCCCGACTGTGGGGTTCAGTTCTCCCCGTATCTGCGTCAATCAACAGTTATAAGCGCTTGCCGGATCAGCAACCGTCCCTGATTGTCTGCCGGGTAACTGGCCCTGTTTATCTGACCAGCAGCATTTTCCTGGTTTGGGTGTATCCGCCCGCGGTCAGTCGGTACAGGTAAATCCCACTGGACATGGCTGTGGCGTCGAAAGTGACGCGGTGCCATCCTGCGCTTTTTTGTCCGTTGATCAGGCCGGACACGCGGCGGCCGCAGATGCTGTACACATCGAGCCGGACATGGGACTGCTCCGGAAGGGAGAAGGAAATCTGCGTAGCCGGATTGAAGGGGTTGGGATAGTTCTGGCGGAGTTCAAATGCGACGGGTGCGTCCGCATCCACCCGCTCCGTATTGGTTGGCAGGTCAATGGCTTGTACGTTCTCCCAGTGGAGCGCCGGGTAGTTTTCCGTCAGGAGCCAGGTGCTTTTGAAATCAAAGTCGGACATGTGGTGGTAGGCGGAGACACCGGTCATCTGGCTTGAAGTGAGTCCCTGGACACCATCCCGGTTGCCTGTCCCGATGCCCTTGCTCTTGCCGCTGGTCTCCACATCCCAGTAACCTGACTCGATAACGGCGCCGTTATAGCCGGCAAATCCACCGGCATCATCATTGCCGGCAACCTGCCCGCTGGCGTAAGAAGTAGTAATGACGGCCCTGTCCAGGTTTGACCCTACCAGACCGCCGGTTTCTTCATCCCCGGTAACGGAGCCCGATGCGTAGGAGTTGCGGATTGTTCCTTTGTTGTAACCGACCAGTCCGCCGACGCTTATTTCACCTGAAACAGTGACTGCGGAACGGGAATCGATGATTTTCCCTTCGTTGTATCCAACCAGCCCGCCCGTATAACTTTTGCCGAGGAGGTCGCCCGAAGCGGAGCAGTTGATGATCTGACCCTTGTTGAAGCCGACCAGGCTGCCGGTAATGTCATTTTCCTTGATGTTGACGTCCGACAGTGTCACGTTTTTGATCACACCGTCATCCAGCACCCCGAACAGGCCACTTGGGGCAACACCGCAAACGGGACAATATGTGATGGTCAGGTTAGAAATGAACCTGCCCGCACCGTCATAGGTGCCCCTGAAGGCATTCCTGAAATCGCCGATGGGAAAAAAGTCGGTGATAGCGCCGGCATCAAAATTTTGCACCTGGACAAAATGGCGGTCCAGGTGGTTTCGGATCTGGTCCAGATGGCTGGTGGATGCGATCTGATAGGGGTCTTCCCTGGTGCCGGAGCCCCCGGCGAATTGCGCTTCAAGGGTTGAAGTGAGGAATGTTGCGAGCAGTATGGTGAAGAGAAGGGATTTCATCTGTTTATTTTTTTTATAGCACTTCGTGACCTTCGGTTCTATCGTCAGATAGAATACCCATGACGGAAATAATCATACTCCTGTGTGTCGGAATACAATTCCGTCATGGGTTTTTCATGTATTTAAAATTTCTGATTTATTTTGTCACATAGAATTCACATGACAGAATGTAATCATCCTCCTGTGTGTCAGCCGGAGGCTGTCATGTTCATTTCATAAGAAGTTGGATGTTGCGGTTCAGAAACTGACTACGGCTTCCAGGACCACACCGCTGAATTCTGCGTCCTGCAGGATCCCGGTGGTGAAACCGTCGTATTTCTGGGTTACGTATTCGAGTTTAGCAAGGATGTTGCCGGTCAGGAACCAACCGCCGCCGATGTTGATGCGTCTGATGTCGATCTCGTCGCCGTTGGCGCGTTCACCGGTCACAAGGTTATAACGTCCGCCGAAGTAGAAATTTTCTCCCGGACCGATGCGATAGAGCAGTTCGGCACCATACTGGCGAACGGTCCGGCTTTCGGTTTCGAGTCCGGCTCTGCCGGTGGCCTGTTCCAGGACCCCGAAGAACTCGAATCCGTGATATCTTACGAAGGGGTTGATCATGACGGCGGTCATTTTTCCACCCTCCCGGTCGCTGAAGTTCGGGTCGAACCGTCCGCTCATGCGGTCGGCTTCCATGATGTCGTAATACCTGGCGCCGGCACGGTCCGCCTTGTACAGGTTGACTCCGCCGGATGGACCGCGGCAGATCGGGCAGAACCGCTCGCCGGATGCTTGTGACACGACATAGGCCGAACCGGTCAGGCGCGTCCGGAGCCCGGGATTCCACTGCCGGTCGTAGCCCAGTTTCCCGACCAGTGATGGACGGGGCACGGGGTCCACCCGGATGGTGCCCTGGTCAAGTTTGCCATTGGTGATGCCGGCCATGGCCAGGAATCCGTTGTGCTGATAATACACTTCACCGGCCACTTCGGTGGTGAACGCATCCATGATATAGTTGCCGACAAACGGGTTGTGCAGGGCCATGCCGTTGTCAGACCGGCGGAACCGCGTATCCCCGTAATTGATCTCCATGTGTCCGACCTTGAACGTCACGCGGTCCATGATCCCGGACAGAAATCCATCCCGGATGAAATCAAGGCGGTCGATTTGCAGGTAGCCGTCCTTGACCCAGGCTTCGGGATGGTGGCGCGAGGAGAGGTAAACCCTCAGGTGCATGCGCAGGCCGTTGTGCAGCTGGACGTCCAGGTCGAGGTTGGATGTGGCCAGGTTGAAATTGGGGACCAGGTCATGCAGATTTTCTGACGCACCGCTTTGGGTGAGCGACTGGAACTGCAGCGTGTTGGCCCCGCCGATCCGGACCCGCAGACCGTCGAAATCCACGGCGGTTGTCTTCGGGGTTTCAAACGCGTTGATGCCGGTTTTGTCGTTGGCATGGTAGTACTGGAGCGGACCCATGTTCTGGGCGGCTCCCCCCGATGCCAGCAGCAGCATCACGAGGAGCAGGGCAGGGGTTTTCATGTATTTAAAATCTTTGGATTCATGAGGTCACATAGAATGTCCATGACGGTTATAATCATGCTTCTGTGTGACTGGGAGCCGTCATGGCCATAGCACTTCGTGACCTTCGGTTCATCTGTTTAAAATCTTTGGATTCATATGGTCAGAATGAACTCACATGACAGGATTTAATCATCCTCCTGTGCGTCAGCCGGAGGCTGTCATGTTCGGTTCATAAGAACGGTTTTGGGAAATGATAAGGGTCGCCCGGTGCGGAATACGAAATAATTGTTTGGTCAGACAGCGAGGGCATTCAGTTAGTAAAATAGGTTTTTTTTCAGCCATTTGCAGAATATACCGGCGGTATCCCGCCCGGGAATTCATAAACTGCAGAGACTGTTAGATTACGAGTATGATCAATAACACTCGTGAACATGCAAAAACAGACAGCAAAAACGCTCACCGGATGGAATTTCGACAACAGCTACGCACGGCTGGATGAACGGCTTGCGAGCAGGGTACACCCTGAGCCGGTTGCCGAGCCCGAACTGGTGCTTTTCAACGAACCGCTCGCGGAGACGCTTGGTCTAGTGTTTGGTGGAGCAAGGCCGCCGGACGTATCCACCCGAAAGCCGGACGCATCCACCCGAAAGCCGGACGTATCCACCCGAAAGCCGGACGCATCCACCCGCAAGCCGGACGAACCGCTGGATGCGGCCCTGCTGCTGTCCGGCAACAAGCTTCCCCCTGGTTCCGATCCCGTTGCGCAGGCGTATGCCGGGCATCAGTTCGGCTATTTCACCATGCTTGGGGACGGCCGGGCGATCGTGCTGGGCGAGCAGGTCGCCCCTGACGGAAACCGCTATGATATCCAGTTCAAGGGATCCGGGCGCACGCCCTACTCGCGCAGCGGAGACGGCCGGGCCACGCTGTACTCGATGCTGCGGGAGTACCTGATCAGCGAGGCGATGCATGCGCTCGGGATCCCCACGTCCAGAAGCCTGGCGGTTGTGCGGACCGGCGAACAGGTTTTCCGCGAAGTCATCCACGAGGGCGCGGTGCTGACGCGGGTCTCATCCAGCCATATCCGTGTGGGCACCTTTCAGTATGCGCGGCTCGCGCTTCCGGCGGAGCAGTTCGGCGAGCTGATCCGGTACACGATCCTCCGTCATGACCCGGACCTGGCCGGATCCGAAACCCCGGCGGCCGATCTGCTGGTCCGTGTGATGGAGCGGCAGGCCGCACTGGTGGCGCGGTGGATGCAGGTCGGTTTTATCCACGGTGTGATGAACACCGACAACATGTCGCTTGCCGGCGAGACATTTGATTACGGTCCGTGCGCGTTCATGAACGCCTGTGACCCCGGCACCGTGTTCAGTTCCATTGACGAGCACGGACGCTACGCTTTCGGCAACCAGCCGCAGATTGCCCACTGGAACCTGAGCCGGTTTGCCGAGGCGCTGCTTCCGGCCATCGATACGGACGAGAAGGCCGCCATCGAAAAGGCCAACGACCTGCTGCACCGCTTTACGGACATGTTCGAAACCCGCTGGATGGAGATGATGGCCCGCAAACTCGGATTTCCCGGGATGGCCGCCCCGGACCGCCCCTGGGTGGACGAACTGCTTGAACAGCTCCGTGAGATACGCGCCGATTACACCAACAGCTTTCTGGCACTGCAGGGAGATCTGGTGGATGAGTCCCTGCTCCTTACCGCCGGTTCCCCGCGGGATGCGCTCAGCCGGTTCGGGCACATCAGGGAGAACTGGCAGGCCAGGCTGCGCGATGCGGGTGTTTCCACGGAAGAAGCGGTGGCGCGGATGCGGGCGGCTAATCCGGCCGTGATCCCGAGAAACCATCTCGTGGAAGACGCGCTGGATGAGATGGTGCAGCACAACCGGATGGATTCCTTTGATGCGTTGCTGGCGGTGCTGCGCAACCCGGCCAAATGCAGCGATGAACCCGCGCGCTGGCAGGCGCCTCCGCCCGATGGCGACGGCGGGTACCAGACCTTTTGCGGGACCTGAGCAGGATACTGGCCCGGCCGCAGGGGCGTTCACGGGCTCACCGGCACCGTGTCGTAACAGTTCCTGTTCAAAAAAGCCAGCGCCGTGTCGTCACGATCCCTGTTCAAAAAAGCCAGCGCCGTGTCGTCACGATCCCTGTGCAAAAAAGCTGCGCAGCGTCGTCACAGCCCCTGTGCAAAAAAGCTGCGCAGCGCCTCGGCATAAAGCTCATGCTCCGGGAGGTCGTTATGCCCGCCCCCCGGAATCAGGATCTTCTGCTTTGACGCAGAACCAGAGGCATCGAAGAGTGTTTCGGCCATGCGGACTGGGGTGATCTCATCACGCTCTCCTGCGATGATCAGCAGCGGCGACCGGATGTTGGCAACACGGGCGATGTTGTCTTCCCGCGCCAGGACAGGATCGATATCAAAACGGATAAACGGTTTAAGCAGAAAGGGAACCAACCCCCCGGTCCAGTCGGAGACATTGGAGATCGGACTCTCAAGCACATAACCGTTTACCCGGTTTCTCTCCGCAAGCCAGCCTGCCAGCAGAGAACCCATGGAATGTCCGTGAATGAAGACCGGATGGGTGTTTTCCGGGTGGATGTCGTTTGCGGTGTGCGCATCCTTATTATGTCCGCCCGCGTGCCCGCCCGCGTGTCCGCCCGCATGCCCGCCCGCGCGGGCAGCGAATGTATTGACAGCGGCATCGAAAGCGCTGGCGACATCTTTCTTCAGACCATCAACCGACGGTGACCCGCTGCTCATTCCGTATCCACGGTAATCAAACAGCAGCAGGTTGACCCCGGCTTTGGCATAGGCCTCAATCAGCGGCCGTGACTTTACCATCAGGAATCCGTTGCCGCCGAGATAAAGCACGGTGGCCCGGGCTTCCTCATGCTCAAGGAACCAGCTGTCCAGATGCTCCCCGTCACTGGTGACCACGGTCTGTTCGTGCAGTGTAAATCCGGGCACATCAAAACGTTCGGGTGTGATGGTGCGATGGGCGTCGAATGCGCTCTCCTCCCGGATCTCGATGGTGTTACAAGCCGAGATGAGGAGGGCCAGCAGCATTGCCACGGAAGCGTGTCTAAAAAAGATTTTCATAACGGGGAATGCCTTATGCATTACAGGGAGTTTCTCGTGGACTAGTGATGTAATGTGCGATCGGGAGGATTGACTGAAAACGTCCCGCATACCCTATACCGCATCCAGAAAGAAAACATTCCCCGACGATTCTCATTTGATACGGAACCGGCTGCAGGCAGTGAAGTCCTGATCAAGCCGCAGGGCGTTCTCAAATCCGGTCCGATTCTCTGTGTTCCCGATTCTGAACGGCTGCCCGACTCTGTTTACCCATATCCTCACGGAACCATATATCCAAATATCCAACCGGTATCCAGAAGAAAAAGCTGTAGATTTCAATCAAAAAGAAAATGCCGTTGGTTCATATGCTGTCAGCTTCAATCAAAATGGTCGAGATGGGCCACATGGATGTGCCCAAGAACAGCGTGCCCATGGTCGGGGCTAAAGGCCCGCGGGATTACATGACGATGGGAGGAATGTCGACCATCCTGAAAGTTCGCGAAACCATAGAAGATTATGATAAAGACCCGGGATGGTACGAGAACCCGGAAGGGACGGAGGCAGAAAACGCATCCACCCGGCGAAATAACACTTTCCGCAGAAGGATATAAAGTGCAGGGCCGATGGAGGGCTGATCTTGCCTGGACACCGGCGGGAACATCCGCAACTGTGGATGTATACCTCGACGGCAACGTGGTGGACACAACCCAAAATGATGGCTCTTACACAGATGCCACCAATAACTGGGGCGGAACTGCTGTTTCGTCCACTTTCTTTATTTGTGAATCGCGGATCAGGTCGTTCGGCCCGGGGTTTCGTGAGGACGAGGACTGGAAACCACATTCGGGATTTATGGACATATGCGGAACATGCTCCGCCAAAGTTATAACTTTTCAGGAATGTATTCCGTAAAAGTTATATATTATCATTACATACCAGGCGAAGCATCAGCGGCAATCATGAACGCTCGAATTCAGAACTGCTTTTTTAACAAATTCATTATCACGTCATGTACGCTCGAACATTGCATGCTGTCATTGAGAAACGGATTGGCTCCGGGAAGGCCATCATCGTTACGGGTCCAAGACAGGTGGGTAAGACGACTTTGCTCACAAGCATTCTTGGCAGCCGGCCCTATCTTTTTTTGAACGGGGATGATCCTACCACACGGGAGCTCCTGACTGAGCCTGATACGGAACAGATTCGCGCCATACTGGGTACTCATAGCCGGGTTTTTATCGATGAGGCACAGCGAATCAAGGGCATTGGACTGACCATGAAGATTATCACAGACCAGTTCAGGAAGGTGCAGCTTTTTGCAAGTGGATCCTCTTCATTCGATCTCGCGAATGAAATCAATGAACCCCTGACCGGGCGGAAGTGGGAGTATCGGCTTTTCCCGATCTCATGGGAAGAGTTTGAGCAGCACCATGGATTTGTATCATCTCAACAACAACTGGAGAATCGGCTTGTTTATGGATTTTATCCCGATGTACTGAACTCCAGAGGTGATGAAATCATGGTTCTCAGAAATCTGGTAAGCAGCTATCTTTATCGGGATTTGCTCATCTACGGGGATATCAAAAAACCCGAATCGTTGGACAAGTTGATCCGCGCCCTGGCATTTCAGGTGGGAAGTGAGGTGAACTTCACGGAGCTGGGACAACTGACAGGCCTTGATGGCAAGACCGTAAGCAGGTACATCGAAATCCTTGAAAAAGGATATGTGATTTTCCGTCTGGGCTCATTCAGCAGAAATCTGCGCAATGAAATAAAAACGAATAACAAAATATACTTCTTCGACAACGGTGTCAGGAATATGATCATTGGAAATTTCGACCCGTTTGGATCTCGTCCCGACAAAGGTGCATTGTGGGAAAATTTCCTGGTTTCAGAGAGGTTCAAGCAAATCGCCTATAAGCAATCACTGGCCCGCATGTATTTCTGGAGGACCAAACAGCAGCAGGAGGTCGACTGGGTTGAAGACACAGGGGGAAGGATAACGGGCTTCGAATTCAAATGGTCCAGTCACGGGAAGGTCCGGCTCCCGGTTACTTTCACAAAAAACTACGATGCCAAGAGCAAGGTCATCGATCGAACCAATTTCCGGGAATTTGTAATCATTCAGTAAGTTGTCAAATGTAATGATACTGCTTTTTGCTTATTCTATGACTCCGGTTAAAAAAAATGGCTTAATTATGGTATAATTACTGTGAATAACTACGAAGCCCGCTGATTCCGGAACAAAATGTGCATTGCGCAGCCATGCAACCGGGCCTGGAGTTGGCGGTGGCAAGTTTCAAATTTCAAAAAAAGTTGGCGTCCCTATGAAAAAAACATGTGTAATTCTGGTCATTTCCGCAGTTGCAGTTATCCACCTGATGCCTCAAACGGCATTTGCGGGTACGGGTACGGACCAGGACCATCCGGAAGTGCTGGGGCTGGTGCTTACCTGGCAGCAGGATCCCACATCCACCATGACCATTGATTGGCATACGCAAGATCACGATCAGGCGGTCACGCTGGAATACAAGAAAGTGGGTGGGGACGAATGGATGACGGCGTCGGGGGAAAAATCACCGTTCCCGTTTTCGGATCGCATCATTAACCGGGTAGAGCTTACCGGCCTGCAGGCAGGCACCGAATATCGTTTCCGGTTTCATGAGGAATCCGCGTACCGGAAGTTCCGCACCATGCCGGAAAATGCCATCCGGCCGATCCGTTTTGCTGCCGGCGGGGATGTCAGGCACACGCGGCACATGATGGAGCTGACCAACCGCCAGGCCGCATCCTATAAGCCGGATTTTATTGTTTGGGGCGGCGACCTGGCCTATGCCGACGGCCGTGAAGATCGCCTGTACCGCTGGCATGAATACATGGAAGTGATGATGAACACGCTGGTGACCCGTGACGGCCGGGTGATTCCGGTGCTGGCTGGAATCGGGAATCACGAGGTGCTCGGCGGCTATTACCGCAACGACGGTCATTCCGCAAGGGAAAATGTGCCCCCCTATACCCAGACGGATGAATCCCGCCGACAAATCGCCCCTTACTACTTTGACCTGTTTGCTTTTCCCGGGCAACCCGGTTATGGGGTTCTGGATTTCGGTGACTACATGAGTATCCTGCTTCTTGATACGGACCACGCCAATCCGATTGAAGGGGAGCAGACCGAATGGCTGAAAAAGGTATTGGCTGAGCGGCAGCACATCCCTCACATATTCCCCAACTATCATGTGCCGGCTTATCCATCCGTGCGTAATCCGGAGGGGAGCATCAACAAACGTCTGCGCGAGACCTGGGTTCCGCTGTTTGAGCAGGCAGGGGTTAGAGTCGCTTTCGAAAACCACGACCATGCGTATAAGCGGACCTATCCGATGCGCAATGGCGAGATCGATCCCAACGGGATTGTCTACATCGGCGATGGCGCCTGGGGGGTCTATACCCGTCCGACCGGCGGGGGTGATGATCCTGATTTCTGGGCGTACCACGGCAAGAACCCCTGGTATCTGAAGCGGGCTTCTTCAGAACGGCATTTTATTATCGGAACCGTCCACGGTCCGCACCAGCATTTTTTGATGATCAACGAAGACGGAAAGGTCATCGATGAATATCCCCGGACGCCGCATCTCGATATCGACCGCACGCGACTTGCCGAGCCCTGGGAGAACAAAGAACGCAACTGATTGATCAGAGGGGAATCAACACAGAAGGGAATAAATCCAGAAGGGAATAAATAAGGCCTTACCAGGCAATATCCCCCGCGAGTTTTATGTCCCGGGAGGAGTTGCCAACCTGTATTTCGTATGTT
>RECX01000326.1 GCA_007693825.1 Balneolaceae bacterium | reverse complement strand
GGATCGTCTCGCTCGTCGTCATGTGCTACGGAGGCACGCCGGAATCGGAAAGCGATTACAAAAAATACATCCGGGACACCCGGTTGGGCGATTTCACCGTGGAACTGGACTGGATGCTGCTGCAACGGCTCGCCAAAACCGATTACGCCGCACAGCTGGGCAAGGAGATCGGATTCGACATCGACCCCCAATGGCAAAAACGCGTAGAAAAGTTATTGGCTGCTACAGCTGAACCCTTTGTGCCGTATGAGGTTTCATTTCCACCAGTACCCTTCAAAAAAATTCCGGAACTGGAGGAGTTGCGCAAGGCCATCTACCGGATGCGCGGCAAAGGCACCTCAGCATCCCCGTTCAACGCCTTCGGACTCCATCTCAACCCGGAAATACCGACTTCCGATACCCGTGTGCTGCTCCGGTACCTGCAGGCCTTCCTGCTGCTCTACGAATGGCTCCGGCTGTCCCACAGAATCGATCTGATGCGCGACATCACGCCGTTCATCGACCCGTTCCCGGACAATTACGTGCTGCTGGTGCTCGATCCGGACTACCGGCCCGGACGCGACTGCCTGATCGACGATTACATGGAGCACAATCCCACGCGCAACCGGCCGCTGGACATGCTTCCGCTGTTCGCGTGGCTGGACGAAGACCGCGTGCAGCGGCAGCTGGCCGATGAGCTCATCCGCGCCCGTCCCACTTTCCACTACCGCCTGCCCAACAGTTCCATCGACGACCCGGACTGGACGTTCGCAAAAGAGTGGAACGTCTGGGTGCAGGTGGAGCGCCTGGCCGAATCCACCCGGACACGCCAGGAGATGCAGGAGCTCTATGTGGAGCGCAAGCGCCATCCCGTTAAAACCTGGGCCGATACATGGATGCGCGAAATGCGCACCCGTATCATGGATTAGGGGGTGGATATGGCGCTTTTCAGCAAAAAACCGGTGGTCTGGGTATCCGGGCCGGACAAAGGCGGAACGGCCGCGTGGCTTGCCACACGGTACGCAGTGCGGCGCAGCGGCGGCAAACCCATGCGCGTGACCCCGTCCAACAGGGACCGCATCCGCAAGAAAACGATGCGCAGAACCGGGGTGGATGCGCCCCAGGCCCTGATTATCGGCGGCGGGGCGGATATCGATCCCGAGCGGTACCAGGACCTGATCACCGACATCCGCAATATCCGCACCACGCCGGATCCCCGTGAGCCGAAGGGGCAGCGCTGGCGGACGCTCGTGCTCGGGCCGTTTTTCGTGCTGTTGCGACGGCTGTTCAGTGCCGGACCCATTTCGGTGGACCCGGCCCGGGACAATCTGGAGTGGACGCTTCTGAAGGATGCGATCGCCGCCGGGATTCCCGTCCTGGGCATCTGCCGCGGCGCCCAGCTGATCAACGTGTTCCACGAAGGCACGCTCTACCGCGACCTGGCCACATACTATCGTGAGCGGCCAAACATATCCACCATCTATCCGCGCAAGCAGGTGCGGCTGGATCCGGAGAGCCGGCTCTTTGAAATCCTTGGCGGTGAGACGATCCGCGTGAACAGCCTGCACAACCAGGCGGTCAAGAAGACGGGCGACGGGATTGTGGTTGTTGCGCGGGAGATGTCAGGGAACAATGTCGCCGCCGACCATGCCGGAGTAACTGCGGGCAGTTCCGGAAACAGTACGAAAGGTTCTTCTGAAAAGGACACTGGGTCTGAGGTGAGCGGCGCGGCGGGCGGGGATCCGGGCGCGGATCCGGGCGGAGATCCGGGCACGGATGCACATGATGCCGAAAGTTCCCTGCAAGGCGTGGCGCAGGCGATCGAGCACCGGGATTACGATTTCATGATCGGAGTGCAGTGGCATCCGGAGTACCTGCCGCAGGTCCGGTCGCAAAGACGGCTGTTTGATGAACTGGTGCGATGTGCTATTTTGCACCTTGAACGCAAACAGCAGGACTCATGAACGAAGAGCCGGAAAAGAAAAAAGGAATGTCCGTCGGGGACCGCAGCGAGGACCGCAGCGAGGACCGCGACGAGGGCCGTAATACAGAAGGCAACCCCCTTGAGGCGGCCGGCGAGGCGCCGGGGTCACGGGAGGATTCCGCGCAAAAACCGCAGCAGGGGCCGGAGCGGAAGCCTGACGAAAAACCGGAGCCGGAAACGGGTCCGAAGCAGGAGTCTGACGAAAAGGGGGAGTCGGAAACGGAGTTGCGCGACGAGCAGGGCCACCGCTACCTCTCCCCGGAAGCGATCAATGCCTGGCGGATATCGGGTGCGATTGGGTCGTTGGTGTACTGGCTCGTTCCGCTGGCATACGGGGCGCTGACCATGGGCGGCAACACGTGGCCCGAGTGGCCGGCCTATGTGCTGGGCGTGCTTTTTCTGACCTACACCATCCTTGAGGGGACGGTGATTCCGTGGGTGCGGTGGAAACGGTGGCGGTATCATGTCGACCATAATGAAATTGATTTGCGGCGCGGGCTCTTTGTTGTTACGCGCACACTGATCCCGATCAAGCGGGTCCAGCACGTGGATACGCGGCAGGGGCCGGTGTACCGGCAGTTCGGACTGGCATCGGTGACGG
>RECX01000019.1 GCA_007693825.1 Balneolaceae bacterium | reverse complement strand
GTAGTGGCCGTGGTTCCGGTGGTGGCCGTGGTTCCGGTGGTGGATGTGGTTCCGGTAGTGGATGTGGCATCAGGGCCCGGACCCTCTCTCAGATAGGAATCACCCCCGTTGCCGGGTTCCTGTTTGAAAACCGGAATCTTGCGATTGTCCTGTTGGTCTATCCGGATGATGCTCCTCTCCAGCGCATCGAAGTAGAGTACCTCGCCGCTCCTTGTCACACTGGCATCCCTGGCAGCGGTTGCCTCGGGATCGGTAAGGTGCTCCTGGCGGCTGCCGTCAAAACTGCTGCGGACGATGTACATTTTTATCAGCTGGAAGTCCTCGATTTCAGAGCGCATGAAGACCAATTCCCGGGAATCGTCATGCCAGGAAGGGTCGCTGCCCTGTCCAAGCGTATAATTGCGGCCGGCATCCAGCGAATAGACAAACAGATCGCCGCCATTGGACATGTAGGCGATTTTCCGGCTGTCACGGGACCAGGACGGACCATAGGCAGCAACGCCCGGCTCACTGATCACACGCACCGAACGGTCCGCCAGATCCATGACCATCAGCTGATCCCGTTCGTTGTTATAAACGGCATGGCGTCCATCCGGCGAAACCGGCGCAATATTGGCATAATAGCCCAGATCATACTCCTCCGGTTCGTCCGCACCGTTGCGGTAGACCAGCAGGGTGTTGCCGATGGTGAAGGCAAGTCCGTTTTCGCCAAAAAACGAAGGCTGTCCGGCCGACCAGACATGGTCATGGAGCAGCTCCGTTTCACCCGTTGTCAAATCCAGGATTGCCGGTGCCTGCAAACCCTCATCGTTGATATTCTTGAAACCGACCAGATTGCGGTCCGGCGACAGCGTATTGTACATGCCGGCACCGGGGGCGCTGACCAGTACGTGTTTTCGGTCATCGGAAATCAGAAAGATCTCGGTGGCATAATTGCTGGTGGCCACAATACCATGCGGCGTCTCCAGCGGCATGCGCAAATACCCCTCCTGCTCAAGCTGGTACGTATCCGTGATGATCTGTCCGGCAGAAAATGCAGGAAACAACAGGATGGGAAGCAGGATGGCGGAGCAAATTGCAAAATACAAGCGGGATGCAAGAGGATTTACAAAGTATTTCATGAGAAGGAGAGCCGTCATGGGCATTTTACAAGTGCGGAATTGCTTTTTGACCGGAACGGCCAATGAATGGTGTGTGGAAAGAGCGGGTCGGCAATTGGACGGCCAGGCATCCAGAGCGACCCCGGGTGGAGTGCTGCCGGATCCGGCCGGTCAGGTGAAATACCGGTCAGGTGAAATATCAGTTTGTCCCTGCTGCTGAATGATCAGACCGCGAAGTAATGATTGAACGCAATGATGCAATGTTAATGCAATGTTAATACAACGGGGAAAGTTGGTGATTTTGGGGCTCATTTGCAAGAAAAATGAGCGTATTTGCGGCATTTTGCCACAGGATTGCACAGGTTAAAAGGGTTTTCGTCTTATATTGCGCAAAGGAGCGCAATCCACAGTCAGCCAAAACGCATCCATCCAAAATACATCCATCCAAAACGACAAAAAAAATCTGCCATGAAGAACAACAACCCGACCATACTTGGAGCCATTGCCGGTGATGTAATCGGATCCGTCTACGAAGTACACAACGTGCGGTCAACCGACTTTCCGCTGTTCACGGATTGGTCGGATTTTACGGACGATACCGTCCTTACGGTCGCCGTGGCGGATGCCATACTGAACAATAAAGACTTCGGGCAGAACATTTGGGAATATGGACGCAAGCACAAAAACCGCGGCTACGGTGGCATGTTTATCCGCTGGCTCCACGAGCGCAAACCCAGACCCTACGGAAGCTATGGCAACGGATCGGCCATGCGTGTGAGCCCTGTCGGATTCGCCGGAAGCACCATGGAAGAGGTGCTGGACCTGGCCAGACGATCGGCCGAAGTAACCCACAACCATCCCGAAGGCATCAAGGGCGCCCAGGCAACGGCGGCAGCGGTATTCCTGGCCAAAATCAACACGTCCAAAAAAGACATCCGCGAATATATCACACTTCGGTTCGGCTATAACCTCGATTTTACACTGGACAGTATCCGTCCGGATTATGAATTCAACGCCACATGCCAGGGCTCGGTGCCTGAGGCCATTGTCGCATTTCTGGAGAGCGAAGATTATGAGGATGCGGTCCGGCTTGGCATCTCCATCGGCGGTGACAGCGACACCATCGCCTGCATAGCGGGCGGTATTGCCGCGGCATACTACAAACGTATTCCGGAAGAGATCACCGGCCCGGTTCTTGACCGGCTCCCCGCTGATTTCATCGACATCGTGGAACGCTTCGATGCAACATACGGGTCGGGCAATTCCGGCGTGTCATAATGCCGGCGCGTCATAATTTTCCGGCGCCATAATGCCTGCGCTTCATGATTTTCCGGCGCGGCATAAGGCTGCCCCTCAGCAGGAAACCGCTGCACCAGCGGGTGACTCTGCATCATCCAGTGGAATGGGGAACCCTTTACCACGGAAATCCTCAGTGTCCGTCCGGAGCATGCACCGCACCTATCGGCAGGAAATCAGGTCCCGCAGCACTGTCCAGAAGCCGGACAAAGTGTTGCC
>RECX01000301.1 GCA_007693825.1 Balneolaceae bacterium | reverse complement strand
GCAACGGCGAGTCCGGCTCAAGGGGAATATGAAGTACCCCGAACTGATAATAATCCTGCACGGTACCATGAAAATCCGATCCTCCGGTTGCAATCAGGTCATGACTCTGGCAGTAGGTCAGATAGCGCCGTTTGTGGACACTTGTGTGCGATGAGTGATAGCACTCCAGCCCATCCAGTCCGCTCTCCTTTAATTCTTTTATTTCGATGAAATTATAGGAATTTCCGGGATGGGCGAGTATCGCAATCCCTCCGGCAAGATGGATGGTATCGATGACATCCGCAGCGTCGGGATAATCGATTTTATGATATGCGCTGGATTCATTGCTCAGGTAACGGACGAATACTTCCTGTGTGTCAGCTGCATATCCCTTTTTTATCATGACGCGGGCTATGTGCGGGCGCCCGATTGATGCCCGGCCGGCTTCACCCAGGATCTCATCATAGCTGATGTCGAATCCCATGGCGTTAAGTTTGCTGATAATGGCCTGTGCACGCTCAATTCTTCTTTTTTTCTGGTCCGAAAGAAGCTTGCCGAGCAGGTTCGCATCTTCAAAGGCATACGCCAGCATATGGCATTCACGTCCCTGGTAAAGCGTGCTGATCTCCACACCCGCAACTACACGGAGACGCGTCCCCTCAGCAGCTCTTCTGGCCTCTTCGATCCCTGCGAGGGTATCATGGTCGGTGATGGCAATGATATCCAGATCGGTCTCAAGTGCCTGTGACACCACCTGAGCCGGGGTCAGTTTCCCGTCCGATGCCGTTGTGTGGATATGTAAATCAGCTTTCAGCAATGTGTCTCAGGGCTCCAGTATGGATAAGTATCTTTCCCGGTTTTCGATAACAGCGACGCCTTTCCGGGCCGCATCATCTGTTTTCAATTGTTCTTTCATTCGTCCGCGGCTGCCATTGAACCGGGAAACCAGCTCCAGATAGAGTTCTCTTTTGATATGCTCTGAATACCGTTCCTCTTCCTGCTTCTTCTCCAGCGCCACCAGCTCCTTCGTGGCATCTATGCGATCGGTTGAGGCTTCCATGACAGCCGGATCAAGGGATTCGATAAATCGCTCCAGGTGGCGCTCGGCACGGGTCGTGTACCCGAACCCCTGTTCTTCCAGGTACTCACGGAAAACCTCATAGTAATCATCCGGCCCAAACTCCGGATCCAGTTCTTCCAATCCGGCAGTGTATTCATTGGCAAAGAAGAAATAGTGACTGTTCTGCAAGAGGGCAATCTCCAGCATGCTGTGTGAGCGCTGTGGAACGATTAAATCCGGTTCTATGCCGATCCCCTCGAAAACAGTACGGCCGCCACGTGTGCTGTGCCGTGTCCGGAGCGAATCCGGAACCTCCTGCATGGCCATTGCTTCTTCGCTGGTGAGGTATGGCGTGGACTGAATAGAACGACCGCTGGGAATGTAGTACTTGGAAGTAGTCATTTTCAGGGACATGTTGTAGGAGAGCGGCTGGACAATCTGCACCAGGCCTTTTCCAAAACTCCGTTCCCCTATCACCACAGCACGATCCAGATCCTGCAATGCCCCGCTTACGATTTCAGAGGCACTGGCGCTGCCGCTGTTCTGGAGCACCACCAGCGGCCTGTCCGGGTAAACCGGTTTTTCAGATGTCTCGTACTGCTGGTTGGCACGGGACATGCGTCCTTCGGTCCACACGACCTGTTCACCAGGCGGGACAAACTTGTCTATGATCTTGACGGCTTCGTCCAGCAATCCGCCCGGATTATTCCGAAGGTCCAGGACAAGTCCGTCCAGCGGCTGGTCTCCCTGCAGATCCAGGATGGCCTCCCGGACTTCTTCGGCGGCATTTTGTGCGAACCTTCTCAACAGGATATAGCCAACACGGGCGTCGGAATCCAGCATTCCGTAATAGGTCACGTTTTTGACCTCAATGGTCTCCCGGGTCAGTTCGAATTCCAGCAACTCTTCGATGCCGTACCGGTGGATGGTGAGGACCACTGTGGTTCCCGGATCGCCCCGGAGCAGGCTCTGCAGGTCCTCGGTGGTCATTTTTGTGACATCGATGTCATCCACTTTTTTGATGATGTCGCCTGCGCGGACTCCACGCCGTTCGGCTGAGTAACCCTCAATCGGTGCAATAACGACGAGCTGCCCTCCGCGGGCGCCAACTTCAAGCCCGACACCGGCATACTGGCCGGTTGTGACGATATCCATCTGCCTGCTCCCTGTCTCGTCTATCAGCACGGTGTACGGATCCAGCTCATTGAGCATGGCATCGATGCCGCTCCGGATCAGCTTCTCGGGATCAACCTCTTCAATGTACGAACCGGAGACCTTCTCATAGACTTCGCTGAAGATCCTGAAGTTTTTCTGGATCAGAAAATACGGATCGGGACGCAGGATAAAACCTGAGGCGGCAATACCTGCCACAACGAGTATGATAAAAACGGTACGGGAACTAAAACGCATATGAGTCAAAGACAGGCGTCATGTTGAAGCGAAACGAACATCAGTTAGGAATCCGTAACGTCTGTCCTGCATAGATTCTTGTTGACTGAAGATTGTTCAGGCTCTGAATGGCCTGGACAGTGGTGTTGAAACTGCGAGCGATCACGGAAAGGTTGTCGTTCGGTCGCACGGTGTAGGTC
>RECX01000275.1 GCA_007693825.1 Balneolaceae bacterium | reverse complement strand
CGATACTGCGTTGATTGGGTACGATACTGCGTTGATTGGGTACGATACTGCGTTGATTGGGTACGATACTGCGTTGGTCAGGTTCGGCTGAGGAAACGCTCCAGTTCCTCCTGCCATGGTAAAATACGTGTTCCGGGGACACCAGCCAATTGCCGGATGTCGAGCCGCGACCATTTCGGACGGTTGGCCGGGGTCGGATATTCGGAGGTCGGAATGGGTTCAAGGGTCACCTTTGTGCCGCTGATCCGGAATATTTCACGGGCGAAATCGTGCCATGTCGTCACCCCGCCGGAGGAAAGGTGGATCGTACCCCTTATGTTGTTTTCTATGAGGACACGGGTGTTGTGGACCACCGCTTCCGCAAATGTCGGACAACCGTACTGATCGTTGACTACCCTCAAACGATCGCGCTCACCGGCCAGACGGAGCATGGTGCTGATGAAGTTGCTGCCGTGCCGGCCGCACAACCAGGATACGCGGATAATCACATGATTCCCATTCTGTGCCCGTATCTGCTGCTCACCCAGCCATTTTGTGCTGCCATAGGCATTGACCGGGTCCGGCGGAAAACTCTCCGGGTAGCCGTCCGGGTACTGGTGCCGGTGCTCCTCCAGACCGGGAAACACGTAGTCCGTGGAATAATGCACCAGCAGGATGCCGGCTGCGGCGGTGACTCGTCCCAGGATTCCGGGTGCGTTGATATTGACCGCTTCGGCCAGTTCGATCTCGACCTCCGCCTGGTCCACTTTGGTGTAGGCGGCGCAGTTGATGATGATGTCGGGTTTGATTTCCTCCACGGCCCGCTTTACATCATCCATGCGCGCGATGTCCAGCTCCTTCCGGGAAAAGCCGCACACATCCTCCCCGTCCCGCTCAAGGGCCAGGACCCACTCGCGTCCCAGCTGTCCCGCCGCGCCCAGCACCATCCATTTGATGTGCTTCATGCCTTTCATTCAACTCATATCCTTTTTGCCTTGTATCTAATTCATAATCTCCTTGCCATCCATTCTGATGCTTTGAAAACTTGTGGATTCAGGTCCCTTCCATCCGGTGCACCAGCTCGTTGGCATGCCGCAGCGATTCAAACGTACCCGCGTCGGTCCACCAGCCTTTCATCACGCTGAACTCCATCCTGCCCTCGCTGATGTAGTGGTTGTTGACGTCGGTGATTTCCAGCTCGCCGCGACCGGAGGGTTTGAGGGTCCGGATATAGTCAAAAACGCCGGCATCGTACATATAGATACCGGTGACACAGAGATTGGATTTGGGCCGGTCCGGCTTCTCATCAATGCCGACGATCTTGTTGCCGTCCAGCTCGGCCACCCCGTAGCGCGTGGGGTCGTCGACCTGCTTGAGCATAATCGACGCGCCTTCGCCCGGATAGCCCGCCACGGCATCGGCCAGGTCATCCTCGAACACATTATCCCCCAGAATCACCGTCATGGTGTCGCCCCCGGCGAAATTCTCGGCCAGCCCGAGCGCCTGCGCAATACCGCCCGCCTCGTCCTGCACCTTGTAGGTGAAACGGCACCCGAAATCCTTCCCGGAGCCAAGCAGGCTCACCACGTCGCCCATGTGTTCGGTGCCGGTGACGATCAGGATCTCCTGTATGCCGGCGCCGACCAGTTTCTCGATGGGAAAGTAGATCATGGGCTTGAACCCGACCGGCAGCAGATGCTTGTTGGTCACTTTGGTAAGCGGATACAGCCGCGAGCCGGTTCCCCCGGCAAGTACAATACCTTTCATGAATATGCTGTTTTAAAATCAATTGAAATGTGGACGGATATCCCGCATAATAGGACATTCACGGGAATACCTAAAGCCCGGAAATCACAAAGCGCAAATCACAAATGTGCCAATGCCGGGGCATTGAATCCGGCCATGTTCAGCCGATCCGGTCGGCCACGATAACCACTTTTTGCCCGTCGCAAGCCATTGTGCCAAAAAGGTGCGCATCCTCCCCCATCCGGCACCCCAGTTTCTTGTACAGCTGATCCACCGTGAGGGGAAATCCGCGCTGATGGATGTGCACCCTGGTCAGCCCGGCCTCTTCCAGCCATTTCTTCAGGTGGCGCGGTTTGTAGGGCAGCGTCCGGCGGATTCGGAACACCTTGCCGGGAAAGGCCCCGGGGGTGGATAAGGATGAAGATCGCGATGGGGATGGCGATCGCGATGGCGGTGGCGTCGTGGGTTGGAGCGGTGACGGGGATCCTGTCACGCGTGTATCCCCATTTGTGAGGTATCCGATTTCCGGGTGGATGCGGATCAGGCCGTAGCGGCGGGCAGCCTCATCGATCAGGCGCATCTTGAACAGGGATGGATCGGGTTCGTACAAAAGGGTGCCGGGCGGACCGGACCGGACCGGGCCTGGTTGTGCATGCGACGACTGCTCCGCAAATGAATTTTCAACGCCGGATTCGTCGGTTGTGCCGGTCGCTCCGGATGCATTGCTGAAGCGGAAGCGTTCCTTGCCCATGGCATCGAGCATGACGGCACAGTGCACCGGTGGGCGGTGCTGACCTGATGACCGGTGCTGACCCGGTGGGCGATACTGTCCCGCTGACTGACGCTGTACCGGACTCCCCTGCCCCTGCCCCTGCCCCTGCCCCTGCTTCTGCCCCTGTCCCTGCCC
>RECX01000115.1 GCA_007693825.1 Balneolaceae bacterium | reverse complement strand
GTTGCCGTATACGCGGAACGACGTGTTTCGGCATTCATCCAGAACCGCTATGGTCCGAACAGGGTTGGCCCGTTCGGACTCTTCCAGCCCTTTTCAGATGTGATCAAACTCTTTCTGAAAGAGGATATTGTTCCCACCAACGCCAACAGGTTCCTCTACACCCTGGCACCCATGATACCGGTGAGCACCGCCATCATCACCGTTGCCATCATCCCTTTCAGTGAGTTCGTATACATCACCGACCTGAACGTAGGTGTATTGTTCCTGCTTGCCGTGGCGTCCCTGTCCGTGTACGGCGTGACCCTCGCCGGATGGGCATCCAACAGTAAATATTCCCTTCTGGGCGGACTCCGGGCCGCAGCCCAGATGATCAGCTACGAACTGCCCATGGGCGTCGCACTGGCATCGGTGATCCTGTTTGCCGGCTCCCTGAGCATTCTTGAAATCGTCCAGTCCCAGGAATTATGGTGGAATATCTTCCGGAATCCACTGGGATTCATCATTTTTACCATCGCAGTATTTGCAGAGGCCAACCGGGCGCCCTTTGACCTGGTCGAAGCCGAACAGGAACTGGTAGGCGGCTTTCATACCGAGTACAGCTCGATGAAATTCGGGACCTTCTTCCTCGCAGAGTACATGCACGTCGTGATCGGAAGCATGCTGATCTCCGTATTTTTCTTCGGTGGATACCACCTGCCGTTCGCCGGCTACTGGCTGCCTGAAATGAGTCCCGTGTGGAAGGCAATCCTTGATATTCACGTCTTCATCCTGAAGACCGTGTTCTTCTCGTTCGTGTTTATCTGGGTGCGGTGGACACTGCCACGGTTCAAATATAACCAGCTCATGCGGCTCGGCTGGACCAGGTTGCTTCCCCTGGCAATCCTGAACTTTGTGGTGATCGCGATTATCCTGTACTATCTCCCCTGAAAGGTTCTTGTATAACGATTATCTTGCAGGGAGAATAACCGGCCACTTTTTACCGTTTGAGCCGGCAGAACAGACAGTTGCAAGTCCGCCTCATGTCCCGTTCCTGTCCGGTCTCATGGGCAGCCTTATGACCGGCCTCATGGGCAGTCTCATGGGCGGGCGGCAACGAATATGGAGAAGGCATTAATCAGGACCGGGTGGCCATGTCGCTGAAGGCAAATCCCGGCCGCTATCGAAATTAAATGACGAAGCACAATCATACACATACCGCCAGCGCGTCCCGGAGTGTTGCTTTCCACACTCTCGGATGCAAGTTGAATTTTGCGGAGACATCCACCCTGAAACGTCATTTCAGCGGGATGGATTTCGAGATTCTGCCTTTCGGGGAAAAAGCGGATGTGTACGTCATCAATACCTGCTCTGTCACCCAGGATGCCAACAGGGATTGCCGGAAAGTCGTGCGGCGGGCACAGCGACAGAATCCACGGGCTTTTATCGTGGTCACCGGCTGTTATGCACAGCTCGAACCCGATGAGATCGCCGCGATCGATGGTGTCGACCTGGTGGTCGGTGCGCGGGACAAATTCGATATCCTGGCGCTGGCCGGGAATTTTGAAAAACCGGACCAGACCATCATCCATCGCACGGATGTGAATGAGGCGGTAGATTTCCACCATGCGTTTTCCGCAAATGATCGCACACGGGCATTCCTGAAGGTGCAGGACGGGTGTGATTACAGATGCAGCTTCTGCACCATACCGATGGCCCGGGGCAAAAGCCGCAGTCCGTCCGTTCGCGAAGTGGTGGAAAATGCACGCAGCGTAGTCGCCGGCGGATACCGGGAGATTGTGCTTACCGGAGTGAATGTCGGTGATTTCGGGCGACAGAGTGGTGATTTCGGGCGACAGAGCGGTGAGACGTTCCTCGACCTGATCCGGCAGCTGGACCGACTGGCCGGACTTGATCGCATCCGGATATCCTCCATAGAACCAAACCTGCTGTCCGACGAGATCATTGCGTTTGTGGCCCGATCCAACACGATCCAGCCGCACTTCCATATCCCGCTCCAGAGCGGATCGGACGAGGTGCTTCAGCTCATGAAACGCAGGTACCGCACGGACCTGTATCGCAGGCGCGTGCACACCATCCTCGACCTTATGCCGGACGCCTGCATCGGTGTGGATGTCATCACGGGGCACCCCGGGGAGACCGATGCCCATTTTCAAACGACCATGGATTTCCTGCAATCCCTGCCTGTCGGCTACCTTCACGTGTTTACCTATTCCGAAAGACCCAACACCACGGCGCTTCAGATGGATGGAAACGTCCATAAGAAAATCCGGAAGGAACGGACCCACAAACTCCGGAGAATATCCGAACAGAAACGCTTCGACTTCGACAACCGGTTCCTTGGGACGGTCCGCCCGGCCCTGATGGAACAGGAAATCCAGGATGGCAGGATCTTCGGCTGGACCGACAACTACATCAGGGTATCACTGCCCTTCGATCCGGCGCTTGTAAATAAGGTGGTACACTGCCGCCTTGATGGCCGTGAACCATCCGAGGCCGTCCAGGCCACCATTGTAAACGGTCGTACCACTGGCAATACCGACATATCACGTCCAGTGGCAAGCAATCTCCATCCTTCTACCATTTGATCACATGAAATGAACATGACAGTCTCCGGCTGACACACAGGAGGATGATTAAAATC
>RECX01000104.1 GCA_007693825.1 Balneolaceae bacterium | reverse complement strand
ATTTTGTGGTAAATGCGTTGCCAGTCTTCGTTGAAGGCTTCCACAATCGCCTCAAGGTGCCAGAAGGGATTGGAATCCCCGTCCAGTATATCGGGGAACATCTCGTACCCGCTGTGGAGGTTGTAGTTGATGCGGGCCATTGTTTCGGGCGGGGACTGCTCCAGCTGCTGCTGCAGTCCGGCGTTCATCGAGGTGGTGAGCGCGTGGACGGAGCCGAAGCGCAGGTCGATGGACTTGAAGTGACCTTCGGGCGGACGCTCCTCCTCGGGGATGTCACTCAGAGGGAAGATATTCTGGCTGAAGATCTCGCCGTTTCGTGTCAGGAAAAAGTAGACCATCTCTATATCCTCATCAAACCAGACGGCCATCCAGTCGCTTGATTTACCGACAGGCATGTCGGGCAGCAGGTCTTCCTCGCGTCCGAAAGCCTGGATCAGGCCGGCTTTCTGGTTGATATCCACCATTTCATTCCCAAGCTTGGTATAGATATCCATGAAATCGAGGAATTCCAATTCATCTTCGCTGGAAAAGACCAGTTTGCCGAGCAGATCGCCGGTCAGGGCATCGATCAGGAAATCGGCCTCTACCCATACATTGCGTTCTTCCTCATCGTCCCAGGCATGGCCATCAAATAGCACATTCCAGAAAACCGGCGATTCGGAGTCAAGGATGCCGGGAAACTCAAAGAAGAATCCGCCAAGATTGTAATCAATATCGAACCAGCCATCCAGTTCGGTGATGAAGAGATAGTCATCGAGGCCGAAGCTGCGGGCAGCGGCAAGGGCCGCCTTGCTGGAGATGAAATCTGCCGGGATGGTTTTGAGCTCGGACAAGGGTATCGGCAAGAGCCCCTCGGGCGGAAGATACCGGAGGTCAGTGATGTCGTATTCAACGACTTCGGATCCGACCACCAGTGCGAAATGGATCAGGGAGTCGACATCATTCAGGTAGGCAACCTCCCAGAAATAGCTTTCACCCGTCAGGACGAGCATGTTCCCGTCGGCGGTCAGCTTGTATTCAAAATCATCATACAGACTGGAGTCTTCGCCGTACACGTTGACAGGCCGGGCGCCGGGGTCCTCCTCCGCCATGAAGGCGCGGGCAATGGCGAAAGCCTCGCGGGCATCCATCGGTTCGAGCGGCTCGTCGGCCAGGCCCTTCCGTTTCATGGTGGAAAAGCTTTCACCGGCGAATGGGCTCAATGAACGAAAGATTGACCTGCTGCGGTCAGCATCGGTCGCAGTGCTGCCATTATGCAGGGTTGAAAATTCCGATGCAAAGAGCAGATTGCCCGACTCGCTGTGTCCGGGTCCGGAATGTCCGGGTATCACCGATTGCGCCTGCAGGCCCGTTGCAAGCAGGGATACGAAACCAAACAGGAATATGCAATAATTGAAAAGGCCGGCGGTCTGCCGGACAGGAATGGAGTTCATTTTTTTCATGGCAAATAGGATTGGTTGGATGTGCTGGGCACGGATTCCCCAATAATACCCCGTGCTTGCCGGCAATGTAATAAAAAACGCGGGCATGTAAAACATCGTAAAGCAAAGAGCTGGTCTTTCAGCGGTCCAGGCGATGATCACCAGGGCAGGCGCTCCGGCATGTCGGCAACGATGAACGCCATCACGGCGACGGCGGCCACGCATTCGGCGACTTCATCCGGATCCAGTTTATCAACGGTATCCTTGAGCGAATGGTGGTACCAGAAGTACTTGTCAGTGACTACATCCAAGCCCATGATAGGCACGCCCTCGCGATAGAGCGGACCGATATCCACCGTACCGTAGGCTCCTTCGCGCAGATGCATGTCCCGCATGGGCGACATCAGCTCGGCGATGGGCTTCAGCATTTCGAACGCCTCCGCCGATCCCTGGAAACCGTATCCGAGCGGCTCGAAGACCCCGAAATCGACCTCGAAGGCCAGCTGATGGCGCTCCAGTTCCCCTTTTTCGATGACTTTGTCGCGGTAGGCACGTCCACCCATCACCCCGTTTTCCTCGTTGGTCCAGAAGACAAGCCGGATGGTGCGTTTGGGCTGGAGGCCCATTTCATGGATAAGCCGCAGCGCTTCCCACGTGACCACCACGCCGCTGGCATCATCCATTGCGCCGTGGCCGACATCCCAGGAGTCAATATGCCCGCCGATGACCACGATTTCCTCCGGATATTCCGATCCGGGAATCTCCGCGATGACGTTCCGGGAAATGGCCGGCTCCTCTTTCAGTTCCGCTTCCATGTAGAGGGTGACGGTGGCGGGATCGCCGCGCTGGTAGAACCGGTGCAGCAGCATGGCGTCCTCGGCCGAGATGGAGGCGATGGGGATCCGGGGTACTTCGCCCGAGTAGCGGCTCATACCGGTGTGCGGATGTCCCATGGAGTTGGGGGATACGGCACGTATCATGGCACCGATGGCGCCCAGTTCGGAAGCGCGGTCTGCTCCCCAGACACGATACTGAACGGATTGACCGTAGTCATGAAACGGCTGGTTATAGATAACGATCTTTCCCGGTACTTCGTCGCGCCGTTCCTTCAGTTCTTCAAAGCTCTCCACAACAACGGTTTGCGCGGTAATTCCCTCGGCCGGCGTGCGGATGCTGCCGCCGAGTCCGACCATGGGCAGGTCTTTTTCGTAAGGGTGGACCAGTTTGGCGTATTCGTTGCCGCGGACCCAGTGGGGCACTTCCACATCCTGCGTGCGGATGACCGGGATGCCATCGCGCTCAAGCTCCGCGAGTGTCCAGTCGATCGCGTCCTCAAGCATTTCCGAGCCGCTCAGCCGGTGCGGAAAATAGTCGCTCAGATACGCCAGCCGATCGTAGGCACGGTGCGTGCCGGTTGCCTGACGGATGATCTCCGCGGCGATGTCCTCGTACTGGCTCCTGATATCATTTCCATCGCCACTTTCCGCGGCGGAACTGTTCGGAGAAAACAGCAGCAGGGCCGGAAGAAGTCCGGCAATGATAAATCGGGCAAGCATGGATGAAAGGAGATGCTTTGGCGTGTTCAATGTGGATTTTCTTGAGGATACGCAAGGAGTCATGGCAGTAAATAGTGATATTATTGGTAGCGAAACCCTCAAAATACGACACTCGCGGATAAAACAAAGCCATTTTGGTTTTCCGGAACCGTTTCCGGAGGAACCTTTTCCACTCCACAACTATTTACGGAATGGATATATTGCAGGAATCCGGTATTTGCAGGAATCCGCATTCGCAGGAATCCGGCACTTGCAGGAATCCGGTATTAGCAGAAATCCGGATACTGCAGGTTTCCAGCCGGTCCGGTTTTTCGCTTTCTTTCAACCCACAGAACACTTTCCGATGGCAACAAACCGAAATTACGATTTTATCATTGCCGGAGCCGGCGCGGCTGGTCTCAGCCTGGCATGGAACCTGTTGCACCGGAAGGAGCTGAAGGGCCGCAGCATACTACTGGCAGACCGTACTCTCAAACCGCTGCGGGACAAAACCTGGTGTTTCTGGGATGACAGCCATGTACCCTTCCGGGATCTTATCCACCATACCTGGGAGACGCTTGCCGTCCGTTTTCCGGATGCGCAGTTTTCTGAGACGCTCAAGACCTACCGCTACCACTGTGTCCGCAGCGACGACTATGCCGGAAAGATCCTGGAGATGGCGCGGAACAGCCCCTCTGTAACCCTTTTGGAAGCGGATATTGAGGGCTTTGAATTTAAAAGCGAAAATCCTGATGAAAACCGCGGGTCTGATGAAATCGGTGGCTCTGATGAAAGCAGCACTTCTGATGAGGCAGGTACTTCTGATAAAAAAGGAACGGCAGTGATGCATTCGTCGGAGGGACCGTTCACGGCGGGTCACATATTCCAGAGTGCGCTCCGTCCGCCGGGGTTCCACCAGCTCAAACTGGACCTGTCGCTGCTGCAGCATTTTGCCGGCTGGCACATCCGCACGGAAAAGGAGGTTTTCGATCCGGGTACCGCTACGTTCATGGACTTTGATGTTCCGCAGGATAACGGTTTCACGTTTTTCTATGTGCTGCCCTTCAGCAGACGCGATGCGCTGGTGGAGTACACCCTCTTCTCGCCGGAGGTGATCTCAGACGAGGCCTACCGGCAGGGTCTGGAGGAGTACATTGAGCAGCGCTGCGGCCTGGCGCCGGGTTCCTATGAAATCGAATACACGGAGAAGGGGGTGATTCCGATGGAAGACCGGCGTTATCCCGCCCGATATTGCCGCAACGTGTGGAATATGGGGACAATGGGCGGTCTTACCAAGCCATCTACGGGGTACACGTTCACCCGGATTCAGCATCACACTTCTGCCATCGCCGACGCCCTCTCACGCGGCAAGAATCCACCGGATAAGATTATGTCCCCCTATCGGTTCCGTGTATACGACATGCTGCTGCTGTACAACCTTCATCGCGATCCGGAAACCTCCGTCACCATTTTCCGTGAACTTTTCCGCAACAACCGGTTCGATCGTATCCTCCGCTTTCTGGAAGAACACACATGGTTTCACCAGGATCTGCGCATCATGGCCTCGGTACCCTGGATGCCGTTTTTCCGGGCCATTTACGGCATGAAGCACCGCATCCTCACCGGCGCGTGACCCGTTTTCGGACGTCCCGGCGCCCTTGCAGACGCCGGGAACATACCGATTCCATTCATTCCGGGGTGACAACCAGGGTGGCGCCGCCCATTTCGGGAGCTACCTGTTCGTAGCGGATGAGGGAGTAGTCCTCACTGCTGACCCAGATGGTCATACTGCCGGGCGATCCGTCGGCAGGAGTGACAACCAGGCGCAGCGATGGCTGGCCTTCTTCCGTGGTATCGGCAGTGGTTTGGAGCCGGAAGATTTTTTCGGACATGGTGTTCATGTCGGCATTGCGGAAAGCGGTGCTGTAGCCGTCGTACAGGGGCAGGGTAGAAAGCATCAGTGCTTTGGCCGGACCTTCGGCGAAAAGGGGGCCGCCAAGTTTGACATCTACCGGGGTAATCTGACCGCCCATGTTGATCTGGCCCGTGACACTGTTTTCGGAGTAGTCAAGGTTGATTTCAACGGGTCCTTGCGTGATCTGGCGTGACTGGGGTGCCAGTGTGGCCGCCAGCAGGACTACCATATCCACTGCTTCTCCCATGGGGGTCTGGGTGACCTCCCGGATCGTAACAAGCTCACCCTCGCGGGTGATTTCCGCAGCGGCTTTCAGTTCCATGTTCATCGCCGGAATACTTATGGTGAAAGTATGTGTTCCGGGTTCAAGCTCCCGGGCCGGGACAAGGAGACGTCCCAGTTCATCATCACTGAGGGCCTCGGGCAGGGTGACGGTGCTGATATCAACGGTTATTTCCTCGAGGCGCTGTGCGACATCATCGGGCATATCGGGCTGATAGCGTCCGTCGATGTGCCGTGCCAGGAATTTTTCCATAGCGGCAATAAAGGCCATATTGTTGACCGGCCGGGCGAATCCGTGGCCTTCATCGGGTGCGTTGATATATTCAACCGGAAAGCCGCGATCCCGCAGAGCCACGACAATCTGGTCACTTTCGGCTTTCACAACGCGGGGGTCGTTCTGTCCCTGAACCACAAGAAGCGGCGCGGTGATGCGGTCGGCCGAAAAGAGGGGGGACTGGCGGATCAGCTGGGCTTCTCCTTCCGGGGTACCGGGGTCGCCCATCCGTTCGTGGAACATCTTCCGGCCTGCTTCCCAATAGGGAGGAATGGAGTTGAGAAGGGTGATTAGATTGGAAGGTCCCACAAAAGATACACCGGCCGCATAGAGATCAGGAGTGAAAGCCAGTCCGGCCAGGGTGGCATATCCGCCATAGGAACCACCGTAGATGGCCACGCGATCAGGATCTGCAATACCTTCTTCAATGAGGTATTTCACACCCCATGTGATATCGTCCTGCATCAGGTCGCCCCATTCAAGGTTGCCGGCGTTCAGGAATGCTTTGCCGAAGCCGGTGCTTCCCCGGAAGTTGGGCTGTAGTACGGCATAGCCGCGATTGGCCAGGAACTGGGCGCCGGTACTGAATCCCCAGTTGTCCCGCGCCCAGGGTCCGCCATGCGGTACAACCACAAGTGGCAGGTTGTTTTCACCGAAGCCGCTGGGCAGAGTAAGATAGGCCGGTATTTCGAGTCCGTCCGAGGATGGGTAGCGGATGCTCACCATGGGGGACATGTACCGGGTGGGCAGTTCGCCGCGCGGGGTGTACTGGTAGGTGAGTTCCCGGGTATTCATGTCATAGAGGTAGACCGATGCGGGTGTTACGTCGGAGTAGGCTACTACCATGTAACGGGTTTCGTCGGTTGTGCCTCCGGAGAAAGAGATCACGGCATCACCCAGCTGGCTTTGCAGGTGCCGGTAATGGTCCTCATATTCGGGATTTTTAAAATAGCGGCGGGGTCGGTCATCGGTGTAGAAGGTGGCGATGATTTCACGGGTTTTGGACGACTGCCAGAGTCCTCCGAAGTCAACCCGGTCTTTCGGGTCTTTCTCCAGGAAGGTTTTTTCAAGGGTGGCCGGGTCCATCAGGTACAGCTTCGTTTTATCCCGTTCCGGTCCCTTGTTGGTGACCAGGTAGATCTGGTTATTGTCTTTGTGGAAGCCGGCGGGATAAGCCGATTCCATGAGTCCCCATTCGTAGATCAGCGTCTCGGTCCCGTCTTCGTTGAGCCTCCACAGCTCATTGTCGCCATTTTCCTTGGATCGGGAAGCAAGCCGGAGCTGGTCTTCCCAGTCGAAAATCCAGGAAGTGTAGCGGTTGGTGTTTTCGCGAATCTGTGTCAGTTCGCCGGTCGAGATGCGCAGTTCGTAGAGATCATGCCAGGCGGGGTCACGCTCATTCAGTCCCACATACATGAGATCGTGATCTTCTCGTGCCACATGGAAGATCATGGCACGAACCCCTTCGAGATCCGTAATGTTTCGTGCTTCCGGAATGGTGTCTTCGCTGGCTTCCGAGGGATCCAGGGCATAAATATTGAAGTTTTCATCGCCGCCCTGGTCCATCACGAAAAGCAGATATTTGCCGTCACGGGACCAGAAGTAACCGGGGATTGGACGATCGGTGCGGTCGGTGACCGGCAGGGCATCGTCAAAAGCGGCCTCAACAGGTTTGACCCAGAGATTCCGGGTACCCTGGTAAGGTCTCATGAATGAGAGATACGTTCCGTCGGGCGAGAGCTGGCCGCCGCTGATTTCGGGATCTCCGAAGAAGAGTTGGCGGTCGAGCAGGGGCGGCGCGTCTTCGGGAATCACGGCGGCGCCCATGACTGCCCCGGCTGTGGCCACGCCGGCAACCGCTGCTGCCGCGTTAGCAGCCGTTTCATTGGCATTAACGTCGTCAGATATGGCATTATCCTGTACGGTGGCACAGGCTAAAAGCAGAAGACCAGTTAGGAGAGTCAGGAATATGGATTTCATCATGAGCAAGCTGGTATGGAGTTTTTTGTTGGAAGTGGTTTCGGCAGATAGCCTGAAAGCAGTGGCCATCGGAGGTTTTCACCCTGGCGAGTTAGCCGCCCTGGTTACTGTTTCATGAAGCACATTCCAACATATTACGCAAGAACAGAATAAAAAGATGCACTTGCAGAGGGTTTTCAATGCCTTTTTCGGATCCGGGGATGGTCCATGTAACCAACCCCCACTATTTCGCCGTCAGCGCTATTCCAGGGGCAGCGACATTTGCTGTCCTCCGTCCGGGTCCTCGCCCTCCCTCTGGAAACCGGACACGGTAACACCGATCAGCCGCACTTTTCTTTGTCCGGCATCGGTTTCCCGCAGCAGGCGGACTGCCAGTTCTGCAATTTCTTCGGCTTCGGAAACCTGGTATCCGGGCGTGAAACTGCGCGTGATGCTTTCAAAATTGTCATAACGCAGCTTCAGGGTTACGGTGCGGGCTTCTGCGCCTTCCCGTTGCATGCGATCAGCGACTTTGTCGCTTAAAGTGGCAAGAAATCCGGCCAGCCACTCAACGGAATCCACATCCTCTTCAAACGTTTTTTCTTTTCCGATGGATTTCGGGACACGTTCGGTACGGACCGGGCGGTCGTCGATGGCGCGGGCTATGTTGTAGTAGAATGTGCCGACCTTGCCGAAATGTTTGTTCAGGTCCCAGCGCGACCAGGACCGCAGATCGGCGCCGTTTTTTATCCCGAGCCGGTGCATTTTGGCTTCGGTGGCCTTCCCGATGCCATGGAATTTGCCGACAGGGAGGCGGGCGATGAAACCGGCGGCCTTTTCCGGAGTGATGAGTGCGATTCCGTCGGGTTTCCGCAGGTCCGATGCGATTTTGGCCAGGAATTTGTTGCATGAGACGCCGGCAGAGGCGGTGAGCCCGGTCTCTTCGCGTATTTTTTGCTTGATTTCGCGCGCGATAAGCGTGGCCGAAGGATTGCCGGGCTTGTTTTCGGTCACATCCAGGTAAGCTTCATCAAGGGAGAGCGGCTCCACCAGGTCCGTGTATTCGTGGAAAATTTCGCGTATCTGCAGGGAGACCTGTTTGTAGACATCGAAGCGGGGACGGATGAAGATGACGTCGGGACACTGGCGCAGTGCGTGGGCGGCGGGCATGGCAGAACGGATGCCGAATTTCCGCGCCTCGTAGCTGGCGGCCGCCACCACGCCGCGTCCCTGCGGCGATCCGCCCACCACCACCGGCTTTCCCTTCAGCGAGGGATCATCCCGCTGCTCCACAGAAGCGTAAAAAGCGTCCATGTCGATATGGATGATTTTCCTGACGATCTCCATTCTGTACAAATCCGAAATATTTGTATCTTATGCGACTTTTTGCAGGTCTCCCGGGCTTCGGGATGACTGGGCAGCATGCCTCCATGGGGCTTCCGGCTGCACATCCAAAATTACTGAATATAAACCGGATTTATGATGGGCACTTTCGTAACACTTCTGTTTATCGGCGTTGTTGTGGGATGGATATACAATGGACTCGTGGGGGATTCCGGTCCGGGCCTTGCCGTCTGCATGGCTTTCGCCATACTGGGAGCCGTCGCCGGTGGCCTCATCTTTCTGTTTGCCGGCCTGGGCGGGGAGCTTGCCGTTGGACTCCTGGCATCATTCCTGATCCTGGTCGCTGCCGATGTCCTGAGCCGGGAAGTGGCGCACGACTAGATGCATGACGCCTGATGCGCCCCGGGATCACAGCTCTTTCAGCGACTCCTGCAGCATCTCCAGCGATTTTTTGGCGTCACCGAAAAACAGGTAGCTGTTGTCGGCATAGAACAGCTGGTTGTCGATGCCGGCATACCCGGTGTTCATGCTCCTCTTGAATATCACCACGTTCTGCGCCTGATCCACATTCAGTATCGGCATGCCGTAAATGGGGCTGGATGTGTTGAGGCGGGCATCCGGATTCACCACGTCATTTGCACCTATCACCAGCACCAGGTCGGTTTTGGGCAGCTCCTTGTTGATATCATCCATATCGAACAGCTGCGGATAGGGTACGTTGGCCTCCGCCAGGAGCACGTTCATATGTCCAGGCATGCGTCCGGCCACCGGGTGGATACCGTAGCGCACATCCACTTTCCGGGCTTCCAGCATGTCCGCCACCTCGCGGACCGCGTGCTGCGCCTGGGCGACAGCCAGGCCGTATCCCGGAACAATAACCACCCGCCGGGCATATGCGGCCATGACGGCCAGGTCCGACGCGGTCACTTCCTTGACGGTTTTTCCATCCGGCGTCCCGGGCAGATCCGCATCCACCCCGTTACCGCCAAAAGACCCGAACAGTACGTTGAAGAGCGGCCGGTTCATCGCCTTGCACATGATGAGGGTGAGAATAAGTCCGGCAGCCCCGACCAGTGTGCCGCTGACGATCAGAAGATGGTTGTTCAGGACAAAACCGGTGGATGCCGCCGCCAGTCCGGTCAGCGAGTTGAGCAGGGAGATCACGACGGGCATGTCGGCGCCTCCGATCGGAAGGACCAGCAGCAGGCCGATCAGGAGGGCGATCCCGGCCAGTACCAGATACAGTCCCATGTTGGCGGGATCGAGGAAAAACAGGGTGGTGAACACGAGAAATGCGACGAGGACCAGGGTGTTGACAACCTTGTAGCCGGGATACACGACCGGCGCACCGCCGATGATACCGCGGAGTTTGGCGAAGGCGACGAGACTGCCGGTGAAGGTCATGGTACCGACGAGCAGCGAGACCGCCAGGGCCGTAAGCTCATGCGTTGCGAAGACAGCCGGGGCTATCCGGAAATACTCGCCGCTGGCAACGAGAGCCGATGCGATTCCGCCGAAGCCGTTGAACATGGAGACCAGCTCCGGCATGGAGGTCATTTTTACCTTGCGCGCCAGAACAGCGCCGATGACGGCACCTATAAGGATTCCTGCGATGATGTACTGGAAGGATATGATTTCACGGTCGAAGAGGGTGACGGCGACACCGATGAGCATCCCGAGTGCCGCGAGGCGGTTTCCGGAGCGGGCCGTGGCTGGCGAGGAGAGGCGCTTGACCCCCAAAATGAAAAGCACCGATGCCAGCAGGTACGAGAGGTGGATGAGTGTCGGGACAAAATCCGCCAGAAAATAGGGAACCAGTGGATTCATCACTTATCCTCCTTCTTTTTGAACATCTCCAGCATCCGGTCGGTGACCATGAAACCGCCTACCACATTGATGGTTGCAAAAATAATGGCGATGAAACCAAGGTGGCAGGTGATGACGCAGCCGGTATGGCTTGCGACCAGGAGCGCGCCTACAATTGTGATGCCTGAAATGGCGTTTGCCCCGGACATCAGCGGTGTGTGCAGGGTAGGCGGGACTTTCGAGATCACCTCGAATCCGACGAATGCCGCAAGCACAAATATGAACAGATTGACGATCAGAAGATCCATGGCGAATCAGATTAGGGGAACAGGCGTAAAAATCACGACTTTGAATGTGAAAGCAGGGGGCTGACGATCCTGCCGTCATGGGTGATGGTGGCTTGCCTTGTGATTTCGTCCTCGAAATCAAGATGCAGCCGGCCGTCCCTGACAAGATGTTTCAGGAGGGTGTGGATGGTCCTGGCGTAGAGCTGCGAAGCGTGTACGGGCATGGCGGCGGGGATGTTGAGCGGACCCCGGATGATTACGCCGTTGTCCGTGAAATGATCCTCTCCCGGGCGTGTCAACTCGCAATTGCCGCCCTGTTCTGCAGCCATATCCACGATAACTGAGCCGGCTGACATGTCACCGACCATCTCCGCCGTGATCAGCGTGGGTGCGGGCTTGCCTGGGATAAGTGCTGTTGTGATGACCAGGTCGCTTTTTCGGATGTGTTCACGGAGCGCCTCCCGCTGACGTTTCCGGGCCTCATCTTTCAGCTCGCGCGCATACCCGCCGCTGGTTTCTGTATCCTCATCCATTCCGGGGATGTCGATGAAGCGTGCGCCCAGGCTTTCCACCTGCTCCTTTACGGCGGGACGCACATCGAATGCCTCCACAACAGCCCCCAGGCGGCGTGCCGTGGCAATGGCCTGGAGTCCGGCCACTCCGGCACCGAGAACCAGCACGTTTGCAGGCGGTATGGTGCCGGCCGCGGTGACGAGCATGGGCAGGTATTTTCCGAGGGCATTGGCCCCCAGGAGCACGGATTTGTATCCTGCGAGGGAGCTCATGGCGCTGAGCGCATCCATTGTCTGTGCGCGGCTGATGCGCGGGAGGGCATCCATCCCGATAGCGGTGATCCCGGCATTTTTCAGCTGCCCGACCAGGTCCGGGTCGGAAAGCGCCCAGAGAAACGATATCAGGGTAGTCCCGGGCGGCATCATCCCGATTTCCCCGGAAGTCGGTTTCTGTACCTTGAGCACTACGCTGGCGTGGCGGTAGAGTTCGTCGACGTCGGCTTCAACAGCGGCGCCGGCCTGTTCATAGTCGGCATCGGTGAACGTGGCCTGCAATCCAGCCCCCTTCTGCACCGTCACGGTCAGACCGTCCGACACGATTTTTGATACGATAGGAGGGGTCAGTGCAACACGCGTTTCACCATCAGCCGTCTCCTTTGGAACGGCAATATTCACAGTCCTTTTTCTTACGTTTATCATGAAGTTATGACGTGTGGAAGTTACGCATTAATCGCGTATTAGAAAAGATGGATAAAGGATGTCCGGAACCGGTTATCTTGTCGGTGCAAAAGTAGCCGGGTGGATGTTTCCGGCAGCCGGACAGTTGGATTTGATGCCGGGCATTGCTTCTTATTGGATATATCTATATTTTTATATATGAAAAACAGAAAACACATTAACAGGAATTGAAAATGGAAGATATTGCAGGTAAAACATTGGATGTGGTGATCGTCGGAAGCGGTCCGGCAGGACTCACGGCCGCTCTTTATGCCGCGCGGGCGGACCTGAAACCCCTGGTTCTGGAAGGTCCCGAGCCGGGCGGACAGCTTACCACGACTACGGACGTGGAAAACTATCCCGGTTATCCAGACGGTGTTTTGGGACCCAAAATGATGGATGATTTCCGAAATCAGGCAACACGCTTCGGTGCCGACTGCCGATGGGGTACCGTCACAAACGTTGATTTCGAAAAACGTCCCTTCAAGATCACCATAGACGAAAAGACGGAGGTTTTTGCCCGGGCACTGATCGTATCCACCGGTGCCTCCGCCAAATGGCTTGGAATTGAGAGCGAGCAGCGGCTGCGCGGGCACGGCGTATCGGCATGTGCCACGTGCGACGGGGCCTTTTTCCGGAACGAGCATGTCGTCATTATCGGCGGAGGCGATACGGCCATGGAAGAAGCGCAGTTCCTTACCAAATTCGCCAGAAAAGTGACGCTGCTGCATCGCAGGGAAGAACTGCGGGCATCCAAAATCATGCAAAAGCGCACACTGGATAATCCCAAAGTGGAAGTGATGTGGAATACGGTACTGGAAGAGGTGCTGGGTGAGAAAGTGGTGGAAGGCGTGAAAGTCAAAAATGTCAAGACAGATGAGATCACCACGCTGGATGATGTGACCGGTGTGTTTCTTGCCATCGGCCACAAACCCAATACCGATCTGTTCAAAGGCGTGCTGGATATGGATGAAACCGGATATATCCAGACCAGGCCCAAAAGCACGTATACCAATATGCCCGGCATTTTCGCCTGCGGGGATGCCCAGGACAAGGACTACCGCCAGGCGGT
>RECX01000002.1 GCA_007693825.1 Balneolaceae bacterium | reverse complement strand
GGAAAAGCTCGTTGGGAGCCGACATGGACATGCGCGAGGCCACGAGGAAGGGCTCACCGTCGCGGCCTGCCGGGACGAACGACGTAAAGTCATGGATGCCTTCGGTCAGTTGCCGGACCGGCGGATAGGTGGAACGGGCCAGCATGTTCAGCTCGAATAGCTGCACGGTGGCTTCGGTGCCGCTCAGGAAGTAGATGCGGCTGCCGTCGTGGTTCCACACTGCATTGTTCATGTTGCCGTCGAAACCGGTACTCAGCTCACGGATATCACCGGTCTCAAGTGTCATCTGCATCAACCGGTAGCGGTCCGATTCGTACATCGGGGTCACCATGCGGTTCCAGATCATGGAGGTGCCATCGGGACTGAATGCCGGGTAACGGTCGTAGCCCGGATTGGGGGCGGTGAGGTTGCGGGTGGAACCCGACTCCAGATCGTAAAGGTAAATGTCCGAATTGGTGCTGTAGGCCGCTTCGGTCCGGCCCATTTTTTTGGATGTGTAGGCAATCATGGCGCCGGACGGATGCCATGCAATTTGCGAGGTGCCCCCGAACGGCTTGAGGGGCGTATCGTACGGTTCGCCCTCCATCAGGTCCACCGGATCGCCGGTCAGTTCTCCATCGGCATAGGGCGCAATGAACAGATGCGAATATGTGCCGTCGTGCCAGGTGTCCCAGTGCCGGTAAAGCAACTCGTCGATGATGCGCGCATTGGCTTCTGGGTATTCCGGATACAGATCCTCCGTGCCCTTTCCGACCTTTACGTGACGCGTGAACGAAACGTGGCTTCCATCCGGGCTGTATTGCAGATTGGCAATGCCATTTTCAAAATCCGTAATCTGAACCGCGTCGGATCCATCCGGCTTCATTTCCCAGAACTGTCCACCGCGAAGGAATCCGATACGCCGGCCATCGGGCCGCCAGACCGGTGATGATGCCGAAGGACTGTCCGTGAGCTTTACAGGATCTCCTCCACTGGCCGGTGCCGCATAGATGTATGTTGTACCGCTGTTTTCCTCCACCGACATCCAGGTTACGGTGAAGAGCACGGTGGACCCGTCAGGCGACACCACGGGCGATCCGACCCGTCCAAGTTCCAGCATTTTTTCAGGGCTGAGCCCGACCTGGGCAATCGCGGAAAGTGTGCCGGTCAGAAACAATGCCAGCATGAGGATTGCAACACGGGCGTGGGAAATATGTGATTTTATCATGGGAATGGCTTCGTTGGAATGGCTTCGTTTTCAGAATATACGAGTGTGATCCAGGCCGCAAAATAGCAAAACACTCACTCATAATCCCCAAGCCACATAACATACTTGTCATGGTCGGTCCCGGCAAAAGCATGATAAAGACGCCTGTCCGCCGTAATCAACGGGATCCCGGTAATGTATGCCGGTATGACATACAGACAGTCGTAGTACCCGATCTTCTTTTCAAGCGCCAGATCCAGCGCCAGGTCACGGTACTTCGCCGACTCCAGGACATCGACCGGCAACGCCCCCAGCGCCCGGATCATCTGCTGCACCTCTTCGTCTGAGAGCAATCCCTTTCTTGAAAGCTTCGACAAGACGCTGTTCACTTCCAGGAAAAAATAATCCGGTACAATGAACCCGATGTCGCCGTTCAACAATGCATCGGCCTGTTCCGTCAGTTCCTCTTCCCGGAAAAACCACTTCACCGCAACACTGGTATCCAGGATACAGTGCGTCCTGGATTTTTTACTTCCCTGTATCATTTGCATCATCCTCCCGGGATCAAGAACCACCGTTCCCTTGCACTCACCGGTCCCTGTCTTCTCTCAAAAGGCCCATGAGGTCAGGTGCCGGTTTCTTGCCGGCTTCATAAGAAACCCTGGCCTCCGCTATCATGGAGATGGCTTCTTCCCGTGTTGTTGTACCGGCGTACTCCTCCAAAACCGACTTTATTTCGGCATTCATGGACCTGTTATTGGCCATTGCCCTTTTCTTCAGCCGGTCAAGCGTGTTTTCATCCAGATTTCTGATAAGTATGTCAGCCATGGTAGTGGGGGTATAGTCATATGGTGATATCATAATGATAGCATTTTTTGTGAATATTTCCAAGTCTCTATTGTTACAGACTCACGACCAGCGAAATACTTACACTGCTATCCCTGCCCGTTCAGTGCTCCGGCCTTCTCCTGCATCAGCTCCATACCCTTGCGGATGGCCTGCTCATTGAGCGGAATGAGGTGGTGGTAGCGCTCCGGCAGCACCTTTTCCAGCCCCTTGATCACGTTCTCCACCTCCAGCACCGGCTTGACCGCCAGCAGTCCGCCGATCACGATCATGTTGAACACCTTGGTGTTTTTCATGCGGACCGACTCATCGTAGGCCGCCAGCGAGCGTACCTCGATATCCGTGCGCTCCGGCTTGCGCGTCATGCCGTTCTCCTCGAAAAGCAGCAAACCGCCCGGCTTCACGGCTTTCTCGAACTTGTCCATCGACGGCTGGTTGAGCACAATGGCCGTATCAAACTCCGTCAGCACCGGTGAACTGATCGGCTCGTCGCTCAGGATGACGGTACAGTTGGCCGTCCCGCCTCGCATTTCAGGCCCATACGAGGGCATCCAGCTCACTTCCAGTTCCTGCATCACCCCGCCATAGCACAAAATCTGTCCCATGGAGAGCAC
>RECX01000003.1 GCA_007693825.1 Balneolaceae bacterium | reverse complement strand
AACAGGACCATTTTGTGCGGGGGAGCACAACCACCAAGGACAAAATCCCGCTGCTTGAGCAGTCGGGCATCGAGCCCTATTTCCTGCAGCTCGATCCGCGCATCAACGGCGATGACGTTACCTCCTTTTTCAATGTGGATACGGTGGTGCTCAACATCCCGCCGCCCAGGGTGCCCGGCCGCATAACGGTCATGCAGCAGCAGGCCGACGAGCTGATATCGTACCTCAACGCTTCGCCTGTCCGGCGGCTGGTGATGGTCAGTTCCACCGGCGTTTATGCGTCAAAGCGGCAGGACGCCGACGAGGCGGATCCGCATCCACCCGAAACCGATAACGGCAAAGGACTTGCGGCCATGGAGGCGATGCTTTCGGAGGGGCTGCAGGCATCGTTCGCCGTGGTGCGCATGGCCGGACTGTACGGACCGGAACGCCATCCCGGGCGATTCCTCGCGGGCAGGGAGACGAGCGGCAACGGCCGGGAACCGGTGAACATGATCCATCTGGTGGATGCGATCGGCGTGATCACGGCGCTAGTCGACCAGCCGGAGCTGACCGGGGTGTACAACGCCTGCGCACGTGAACATCCAACCAGAGAGGCGTTCTACCGGAAGGCCTCGGAGCTGACGGGACTGGCGCCTCCGGTCTTTACGGACAGCGAGCCGCAGCCCTGGAAACGGATCATCAGCGAGAAAATCAGGGCAGCCACGGGCTACGGATTTGTGTATGACGACCCGCTGGAGGGCTTGCGGGACCTGTCGTGAATGCCCTGCGGCGCAAACGTATCACTTGCGGCGCATCAGTTTCCAGCCGATCCAGATGGTGACCGTGAGCGCCAGCGCGGTGATGTAGAACGGCAGATAGACCATGACGCCGTAGAGAAATCCGCCCCAGGTGGGACCTATGGCCCGGCCCAGGCCGGAAAGTCCCTGTGCGATACCCATCATGGAGCCGTAACTTTTGGATCCGGCCTCCTTGGAGATGAGGCTGTTGATGGTCGGCAGATTGAGGCTGTGTCCGAGTGCCATGATCCCGAGGAATACGGTGAGCATGGAAACCGACTGCGACAGGGCAATTGCGCCAAGCCCGAATGTCATCAGGATATTCCCGGTGAAAAACAGGTTGGCTTCCGGGAACCAGCGGCTGAGCGGACGGATGAGGCCACCCTGAACGATAACAGCTATCAACCCGATGTAGAAGAACTGGATGCCGACCTGCTCCGGCGTCATATCGAGCATGGATTCGGCAAAAAGCGGGAAAGCGCTGTAGAGGCTGGCCTGGCCGAACGAGAGGAGGAAAAGCGCCCCCAGCAGTAGCTTCAGCGAACCGCCGCCGGCTTTCTGCTGCGCCGAGAGGTTTCGCCAGAATGCCGGCATGAAGACACTCGGGCGGTTAGGCGGTGCGGTTACATTCTCGCTGGCTGCGCTCTCACCGCTTGCACCCTTTCCGGCTGCGCGTTCTTTGGTGACACTGTCACCGGCTGCATGTTCTTTGGCGACACTATCGCCGGCTGCATGTTCTTTGGTGACACTATCGCCGGCTGCGCGTTCTTTGGCATCGCTCTCGCGGGCAACCGTTTCCGGCAGGAAGAAGAGCACCATGAGAAAGCTGCAAAGCGACAAAAAGGCGGCGAAAAAACCGGGAAGGCCGAAACGCCTCAGTTCCATAAACTCTGCCAGTCCCGTCAGTCCCATGGCGCCGACCCATTCCTGGAATCCGGGGTGGATAAGGCCGGCGGCGAGCGCGGGTCCGAGCACAAAACCAATCCCGAAAGCGGCACCGATCAGTCCCATGCCCTTCGCCCGGTCTTCGTCACTGGTGACATCGGCGATGTACGCCTGCGCTGTGGCGATATTTCCGCCCATAACGCCGGCAACGAGCCGCGACACGAACAGGACGACCAGCGATCCGGCCAGGCCGAAAATGATGTAGGCGACGACAGCTCCGCCGGTACTGAGCAGCATGATGGGACGGCGGCCGAGACGGTCTGAGAGGCTTCCCCAAATCGGGGAAAAAATGAGCTGCGCCACCGAGTAGATGCTGTAAAGCAGGCCGATCACCACCGGTGTGGCGGCAAACTCCCGCGCATAGAACGGAAGCAGCGGCAGCACCAGGCCGAAACCGATCAGGTCGATCAGGACGACCAGGAATACGGTGGCAAGGGACCCTTTTTTCAACGGGCGGACCTGCTTTGTGTCATGTTGGAAAGCACCCGGTCGGCGGCGTCAATGGTTGCCTGGATGATCTGCTCATCATGGGCATGGGAGACAAACCATGCCTCGTAGGCCGATGGCGGGAGGTAGACACCCTCATCCAGCATGCCATGGAAGAAGCGGGAGAAAAACGCCGTATCGGTGCGGCTGACGTCGGTGAAACTGTGGACAGGGCCCTCGCAGAAGAAGAACCCGAGCATGGATCCCACGCGGTTTCGGGCTGCCGTGATGCCATGCCGGTCAAAAACTTCCGCCAGTCCCGTTTCCAGCGCGGACGAGCGCTTCTCCAGATCGCCGTAAATTTCGGGATGGTCATCCAGCTCGGTAAGCAGGGCGAGTCCGGCGCTCATGGCAACCGGATTGCCGGAAAGGGTACCGGCCTGGTAGACGGGACCGTCCGGCGCCACGACGCCCATCACATCGGCATTGCCGCCGAATGCGCCGACCGGCATGCCGGC
>RECX01000272.1 GCA_007693825.1 Balneolaceae bacterium | reverse complement strand
TTACGTTTCCATCTCTTTGCTCCTGCCCTGACAGCTGCCTGTGCCAAAATTCACAGCTCTTCCGGCTCCAGACGGCGATACCCGCCGTACTGCGCGCGAATGTCATCGTAAATCCGCCGGCCCAGGAAAAGACGGAACATTTCGTCGGCCTTTTCGGAGATGACAATATCGTGAAACCGGTCGGGATATAAAACCTTTCCGGCGAACCACGCGTTGGCCAGGATGGCTTCGTAGTTGGCGGCGTAATTGTTGTAGGGGAGCACGCCGTAGACCTCGCCGGAGCGGATGGCGCTCAGCGATTGGGCCAGCGGGGTGCCCGGACGGATATCGGGTCCCGCCGTGCGCAGGCTGAAGAGATCCACGAAAAGTACTTCCGGATCCCAGACGATGAGCTGTTCGATATCGATGTAGGTCCCCTGGATGGGATTGATCAGGCGGGACGGGATGTCGCCGGCCACGTTGCGGGCCTGGACAAACCGGAAAGGCGGATAGAAGGGCTCGGTGGATGTGATGCCGCGCGGACCCCGGTAGGAGACCCCGCCGATGTAGGTGCGCGGACGGTCATCTGCGGGTATGCCGGATGTGCGGACCTCCAGCTCGGCGATGGATGCATTGATGCCGGCGATGAGGGTGTCCGCCCGGTCCGTCCTGCCGATGACGGCGGCCATGAGGCGGAGCGATGAGAAAAAGAGGTCGCGCTGATCCGAAAAGTTGCCGTATTCCAGGGCGATGACCGGGATGCCGGTGCGTGCCTGGAGATCGTCGGCCTGTCCGCGGCTGGTGAAGGTGAGGAACAGCAGGTCGGGACGGGCGGCGACGAGCAGCTCGGGATCGCCGCCCATGTGGGGTCCGACGGGAGGCAGTTCGCGCAGCTCCGGGTAGGCGGAAAGATAGGGGCGGTCGGATCGGCGCTCCGGCTCCTCGATGCCAGCCACAAGATCCACCGCATCCAGGTAGGCGAGCATGCGCAGCGCCCCGGCGCGCAGGGCGATCACCCGCTCCGCATCCTTTGGCACGACCACGGTGCGCCCGAGCATGTCGCGGACGGTCTGTGAGGCGGGATCGGGCCCCGGTGTCACGGACCAGCGCTCAGGCACACCCGCATCCACCCGGGAATCAGCTGCATCCGCATCCACCCGGGCCTCAGCTGCATCCGCATCCACCCGGGCCTCAGCTGCATCCGTATCCACCCGGGCCTCAGCTGCATCCGCATCCACCCGGGACTCATTGCCCGAATCGCTCTGATTGCCGGAATCACTGCAGCCGGCAAGGACGAGAGCGGAAAGGACGATGGCACCCGATAGCAGGAGCATCGCAGCATATGGTATCCTAACGGCTTTTATCGTCGAAAAGAACGGGTTTGCAATAGCCGCCGAAATGGCGTGAAGCAGGATACGGATGTGATTAGCGCGCAAAATCATAGTTGATGCTGAGGTGGACCATCCGTCCGGGCGACATGATATCGATGGTCTCCAGGTAGCGGTTGTCCAGTACGTCAATGACCTGGATGCCAGCGGAGAAGCTGTCGAAGAACCGGCGCGAGAGCATCAGGTCGAAGGTGGTCCAGGCGTCGATTTCGGGACTGCCGTCATCGCCGGCATTGTTGTCGTCGCTGCTGAACTGCGAACCCTTGTAGTGGACGGTGATTCCGAGATCAGCTATCGGATTGCGCCACTGTAGCATAGCCCTTGCCTGATGACGAGGTGTGTAGGTCAGTTCCTTGCCTTCCAGCTCGGGCTGGTCGGGGAAGGAGCGGATCTCCGACTGGTAGCGGGTGTAGCTCGCGGTGAGGGTCAGGGCGTCGCTGACGAAGTACCGGGCATCCAGTTCGGCGCCGCCCATGCGGACCGAAGACACGTTCTCGCGCCGCCATACATCGGAGCCGTCAGGCATCTCGCGGGCGACAAAATAGAGGAAGTCGTTGCCATGGGAGTAGAACAGGGTCGGCGAGATGGAGAGCCGCCAGAACGGGCGCAGTTCCAGTCCCGCTTCGAAATTGTCGAGCGTCTCCGGACCCAGTTCCGGGTTGGCGATCTTGATGCGTCCGCGGAAGATACCGGTTCGCGACAGATCGTCCAGGATGGAAGCGCGGAAACCGCGGGCGTACGAGACGTATCCCTGCACAGCGTCCGAGGGATTGTAGCGCAGGGCGATGCGCGGGCTGAAGGTGGACCAGCTGTTGCTTTCGATGTTGTCGTCGTTGTAGCCGGCAAGCGGGGCGCCGCGGAACATGACGCCCTCGGTTGCGCGGAAATATCCGTCGTAAAATGTCACGTAATCGTACCGGAGTCCGAGCAGCAGGTGCAGCCGGCGGTCCAGCAGGCTGATCTCATCCTGCAGATATCCGGCCAGGAAGCGCATATTGCCCCGGTTGATCACCTCATCGTCGGACGTCTGGTAGAAATCGCCACCGTCGACCGAGCCGATTTTGAATTCCATTCCGCCGGTAAGAGCGTGGATGCCGCCGGCATCGTGAAACAGGTCGAGCGTCACACCCATGTCATCGCGGTCCGATTCCACATTGAACCGCGAGTAATTCTGTCCGGGAGTGCCGCGCTCGCTCACGCGGAAGTACTCTTCCCGCTGGAAAAAGCTGTTCAGTGCATAGCGGAAGGCGTTGCGTTCGCCGCGGACGCCCAGGCGCACGCGGTTCATGTCAAACTTGCGGTACGTGCCGGGCTCCACAATGACAATCCCCTCGCCGCGTTCGTTCTGGAAATAATCGTAGACGGCGGTCACTTCCGCCAGCTCGCTGAGCTTCCAGGTGACTTTGGAATGCAGGCCCGCATCCTCAATGTACCGCGGGACGGTGAAGTCGTCGGACTCGGTTCGGTCATCCTGCGGGACGGGATTGTAGCCGTCGCTGTCGGTCAGAAAGCCGTGCAGGTGGACGGTGACCCGGTCGGTGGCGCGGCCGGTCAGGCTCAGGTTGCTGCGCCAGGTGTTGAAAGTGCCGTAGGAAACACCCGCCGATGCCGAAAAGGGCTCAATCGGGGTGCGCGTGATGATATTGATGACGCCGCCCATGGCGTTGCTGCCATACAGTGAGGAGCCGGGACCCTTGTACACCTCCACCTGCTTCACGTTGGCGGTGCTGATGCTGTTCCAGTTGACCCCGCCGGTGTCGGTGTTGTTGATGGGCACGCCGTCGACCAGCACCAGCGTGCGGCTCTGCTCCTCGCCGGAGAGTCCGCGTACGGTGACGCTGGGACGCATGGTGAAAAAGCCCAGACTGTTGGATGTGTTCACGCCGGAGACGTTGCGCATCGCATCGGCCATGGTGGCCGCCGGGGTGAGGGAGAGCTCCTCCGAGGAGATGACGCCCACACGTCCGGGCACCTCCGACAGGGCGCGCACGTTCTTCGTGGCGGTGACTTCGATTTCATCCAGCACCCGGTAGAGCGTATCGCTTTGCCATTGCGCCTGTGCGGATGTGGTCCATGCGGCTGTTGCCGGAAATACTGCAAAAACGAACATTATGCAGAATAATGAAGGATAGCGGCGGTGCGCTGGCTGTCCGGGTTTGCTGAGGTTGTTCATGGCGTTGAAATTTGGTGTTAATAATACTTTTCAGCAATTCGTATTACCACATGGCGAAATTTTTTTTGGTGGATGCGATTGGTTGCGTGCTTTGTTTGCTGGTTGCCTTTTGGCGGGTTTGGTTGCTTGTTTGTCTGTTTGCCGGACCGCTGGATACCTGCCGGTTTTCGTCTCGGTTCCCGGCCTGGCTTAGTCGGCCCGGCTCATGGTCAGTTTCCCATGCTGGATGCCCTTGACGGCGATGAGGCGGTCGGCCAATTCGGTGAGGGAGGCGGCCTTCCCCTTCACGGCAATGATCTCCATGCAGAGCTCCTTCTCCAGATGGAAGTGCTGCGAGGAGAGGATCATGTCGTGGTAGTCGTGCTGGATGTCGGTCAGCTTTTTCATAAGATCCCGCCTGTGGTGGTTGAACACCAGTGTGATGGAACCGGCTACCAGGTTGTTGCACTGCCACTTGTGGGTGACCGTGTGCTCGTTGATCAGGTGCCTGAGCGCCTGCGACCGGTTGGTGAAATGATTTTCGGCCGCAAACTGATCGAGTGACTGCAAAAGCTCCTTTTCCAGGGAGACGCTGAAACGGACAATGGGCATGGTGTTACGATTTTAATATTTTTTGTTACCCTTATCCAAAGGTACTGCAAATTTCAGATATAGAAAATATTTATGAAGATTATTTTCTGTAAATAAATGAAGCCCCGGAAGAAGTCCCGGGACAGGTGGATTGCGGTATGTCTTTGGTATGTCTTCGGGAGGTTTGCGGGGGAAGCTATCCGTTGGTGGCGGTGTTCCCCGATAGTATGGGGCATGTGGACATGAAAGCATGTGGATATGAAAGCAGATGGACATAAAAAAAGCCGGACGATCCAGGTGCGCGGGGTGCAGCACCCGGATCCGGTCCGGCCTGTAATGGCAATTATGTCAGGCGAGGTGATACCAGCACCTGACCGGGGGAATGCCGGCAGGTTATCTGATGACCTGCTTGATCACGTCTTCGATCTCCACGGCGGCTACCTGCATGACATCCTTGATGACGCCTCCGAAGGGACGGGCCAGCAGCTCGGAATCCATGCGGGAAATGTAGGTGTTGCCGTCGTTCTTTTCGTAGATGGCGATGCGGCACGGCATGAGCGGCGATACAATGCGCTCATCATCCAGTTTCAGGATCTCCGCAGAATAACGGGCGGAACAAAGCTCAAAAATCTTCACGCTTTTGACATCGTGTCCGTGTCCCTTCAGCGTTTCCTGCATGTCATGCACGGTGAGAATGCTCCATCCGGCATCTCTGACTTTCTGTTCAAACTGCTCGACCGTGGTGTCGAAGTCGTCGTAGCGCGACTGATCCTCCAGCATCATCATTCCGGGAAGACTGTAGAAGCCGACGATGGCCATGACGATGAGACCGGCTACCAGCCCGCCTATTCCTGCAATTGCAACCTGTTTGTTCATGATAATCTCCATTTATTAGTCAGGGGTTTGTTAATTGATGGTATTAATATATATACATATTTATATAATTGCAAGTGTTAAGATGAATTTTCTTCTTGTGGATGAATTCAAGCCGTCGCACTTCTGCTGTGCACCGGGAGGCGCTGCTTGCCCGGGAGGCGCTGCTTACCCGGGAGGCGCTGCCTGATCATAAGCGAGTAAAAAAGGAATGACCGCAGATCAATGAAATGATATTTATTTGGAGCAAAGGTGTTATTTTAACGGCACGTTTTTCCAACAATAGCCCCAAAAAATCAGATGGCATGACAAGACGGATTCAAATACCGGCAATTTTATTCTTTATGGCGCTGATCGTCGCATCCTGCGCCTCATCCGAAAAAATGCTCCAGCGGGGACAGTACGACCGGGCCATTGAACGGTCCACCGACCGGTTGATGAAGAAGCCAAACGACGAAAAAGAGCTTCGCGTGCTGAAAGAAGCCTTCGAACTGGCGAATACCTTCGACCGCGAGCGGATCGAGTTCCTGGAGATGGAGGGACGCGAGGAGAGCTGGATCGAAATCTATCTGCTGTACGAACTGCTCAACGACCGGCAGAACAAGGTCCGCCGCCTGCCCACGCAGATCCGCAACCAGTTCACCTTCTTCAACTACAACGAGCAGATCATAGCGTCGAAAGCTTCGGCCGCCGATGTCTCCTACCGGCGGGGAATAGATTTCCTGGATCAGGGGGGCAGGGACAACGCCCGGCGGGCTTTCACCGAATTTGAGCGGGCCCACAGCATCTATCCGGGATACGAGGATGTGCATCAGTATCTCGACATTGCCGAAAGAGAGGGACGCACGCATGCCCTGTTTGTCATTGAAAACAATTCGGGCATGGTGATCCCCGAGTTCTTCGACGCCGAGATCCGCAAGGTGGCGCTCAGCAACCTGAATACGCGCTGGATCCATTTCGACACCTGGGAAAACCAGAATGTGGACTATGACTACTTCCTGGTGCTGAACCTCACCGAGATCGCCTTTTCGCCGGAGAGCATCAACAACAACACTCACGGCGTTTCACAGGAGATACAGGACGGCATGCGCTATGAGCTGGACGAAAACGGCAACGTGCGGAAGGATTCGCTGGGCAACGACATCCGCGTGCCCAACATGGTGACCGTGTCCGCCCAGATCACGGAAACAGTGCAGCGCAAAGCGGCCCTTGTGGCCGGGGCGCTGGACTTTTACGAGACGGCATCCGACCAGCTCATCCGGACCGACAATCTCAGCGTGGAGGCCATTTTCGAGCACAAATTCGCACAGTATTCCGGCGACAGGCGCGCCCTTTCAGAGGAGATGCAGCGCATGGTCCGGGGCGAACGGATCCCGTTTCCGTCCAACGAGGCGATGATGATGGATGCCACCCAGCTGCTCAAGGAAAAATCGAAGGCGATCATCCGTGCCAACCGGCGGGTGCTGGAGCGGTAGAGTGATGTCGCATGAGGTATCTCGATTTCTAAAATGATGTTATTGAAATCCATCTACTTAAAGATTACGCGTTCCCGTCGGATGACTTCAACAAATTTAATGCATGAAATATCTTCAACAAGACATACATCCGGAACTTTCGGCCCGTTCGGGTTATTGGACATGGATTCATTGGTAACCACCACGCAATTTTCAACTATTGCAAGTGCAACAACGTATGGATCTCCTTCATTTTTACCTGTGACAAGTCCAAAATTCTTATGCTTGTGAATAAGTCGCCTTACTTCTTCTTCAACAGCTTCACTGGTAGGGTGGACAAATAATTCTTTCCGATCTTTAAACCATTTAAAGCATTCATCTCCCCCTCTCTCCAATTCGGAGAATATTACCTCTGACATTCCGGCTAGTTGCTTTTCCCAATGGATTCCATCCACCTCCAAATTGTTGGAAAGTTTGTTATCGGATAATCTCTCCAGGCATTGATGATAGCATCGGAATCAAGGGAATACTTCACACGTAATGTCCCTCCTCAGGCCAATGGAAGGTTTTGGCGGCCAGCTCATTCAGGTTCGGAACTTTCCATCCGGTCAGCTGGGCCAATTCGGCAACGGTAATCCGGTTATCGAAGTAACTCTGAAATGCAGCTTTCATGTAGAGTCGACCTTTGCGTACAATCTGATTGTAATAGGAGTTTCCGCCATCGCTGCCTCCCGGAGTGCCATCGTAGAACGAAAACTCAGGTAGCAGAAACTCGAATTGATCGTCCGGCATCAATTTATTGTCATTAAGCCGGATCAGCATGACATATCCCGACACCCGGAATGTATTGGCAAGTCTTCGGATCTCTCTTTCCGGATCATCTGACGACCGATACATATTTTTTAAATCATTCGAAGGAACCAGAATTTCGGCGGCAAGCCGGTTACACCGTTTTTCCATGGATCGGCTGCAGTCAAAATAGTCGGATAACCTGTCATTTGTAAGCACGGTGTCCCGATAAAAAACATGCGCAAGTTCATGAATGAGCGTGAAGATCCTGGCATTATATGTGTCTTTTGAATTGATTCCTATGACCGGAAATTGCTCTTCGGCGATAGCAAATCCGCGGCATTCGTCGACTTGTACATAGGGAAACTGCACGACGTAAATATCCTGGTCTTCAAGCAGACCTTTCCAGTTGGTCAGCGCTTCGGATGACGAAGTCCAGGATGATTGCTTGTCAACGGTAATGCCGAGCCATTCTCTTATGTACCGGGCCTGCTCTGCGATGGAACCGGCTTTCCAGTCCAGTGCAGGAGCAGGTTTTGGCGATTTGTTCTGCTCGTCGTACAATTCAATCAGTGTTTCACGATTACGTCTTGCCGCCCGGATCGCGCTGATTAATTTTGGTGACACAGATCCCGGAATAACGTTGCGTAATGTCCGGAATTCCGCTAATGGCTCTTTTTCGACAGGAGGTTCGTTCAGGTAAAAGAAAGCCGGTGTACGGTCCAGTTTTTCAGCTATACGGATCAACTGGTTCATCGTTGGTTTTTCCTCACCCCGCTCCCAGTTGATCCATCGCTCTTCGTTAATCTGCAATGATTTAGAAATCACAGGTATATCATATCCCATTCGCTCCCGGGAGAACGTCAGCAGATCAGGGTTGATATTTGCTCTGTTTGCAGGCATGGGTCAGGTTTAACGAAGATCAAGCAATATACATTTTCTAAATTAATCAAAGAGTGATAATCATGATAAAAGAATCCGATAAAGTCTCCCGGCATCACAAATAACTATTTAAAAAATAGCGGGAATAAATTGAAAGAAGCAGTTAATCAACACGAGTGATTCATTCGCTTAATCTGCTCTCTTATACAGCGCAATTTCCAAACAATGGTCCGCCACTCCCCTGCGCGTCGCTTTGGCCTGCGATGCACTCACGTAAGCAGGGGAAGCATCCACAGAAACGGTGCGTGCGGCATCATCCTCCAGCAGTTCAAAACCGATGGCACCGATACCGCTCCCATTTCCTCTTGGGAATAGTGGAAACATTTATCCTGCAAGATACGTAGAGAGAGATAATTAGCGGTACAACCTTTTATTTGTTTCCGGGCTGAAATGCTACACGACTATTATTACCGATCACATATTGTACGCTTGATTTTGTTTTCAGCAACCGTTAGGCGTCTGGCTTTCACATTAGCGCTGATCCCGTACTTCTTGTTGTCCGCATTGGCACATTCTGCCACGTTTGAAATATTGTCGGATGAAAAAAAACAGGAGAACCTGTACGGATATGCTAAGGAGAAAGAAGTCCACGACTCTGGAAGATATGTCATCAGGGCATATCGCCTGAACCAATCCACAATAGTCATCGACGGCAAGCTTGACGAGGAGGCATGGGAGCGGGCGGATGTGGCCACGGGCTTCACACAAACCACGCCGGATGATGGACAGCCGGCGACGGAAAGAACGGAAATCAGGGTACTGTACGACGATGCCGCACTCTATATCGGGGCCCGCATGTATGAGTCGGATCCCGATCAGATTGCAGCAACCCTGTTCCGGCGTGACGGGAGCGGCTACAGTGACTGGATCCATGTCGGCATCGACAGCTATAACGACCGGCGTACGGCCTTTGTGTTCGGCGTCAATCCCAGAGGCGTAAAACGTGACATGCTGATCTACAACGATAATCAAACGGACCTCAACTGGGATGCCGTCTGGGATGTCGCCACATCCATTGATGAGAAAGGATGGACCGCGGAACTCCGCATTCCGTTTTCACAGTTGCGCTATAACGGAACGGAGGAGGACAATCGGAGCTGGGGGATCAATTTCCTGCGTGAAACAGCGCGCAATGACGAGGCGGCATTCTGGTCGCCGGTGCCTGCAGGCTCTGATGCCCTGATTTCCCGCTCGGGTACATTGGAGAACCTGCGGGATCTTCCATCCCTGAGACGACTGGAAATCATGCCGTATGCATCAAGCCGGCTTGACCGTATTCCGGGAACCGCTGACAATCCCTTCATCAATGAGTACGGCGCCGGACTGGGGATCGGTGCGGATGTCAAATACGGTATCAATTCCAATATAACCCTCACGGCCACAATAAACCCTGATTTTGGACAGGTGGAAGTGGATCCCGCCGTGGTAAACCTCTCGGCTTTTGAAACGTTCTACTCCGAGCGCAGGCCGTTTTTCCTGGAGGGATCCGAAATTTTCAGCTTTGGATTCAATAGTTTGATAGGAATGGGCGATGACCCCACGGTCTTTTATTCCAGGAGGATTGGCCGCGCGCCACACGGGCAAGTGCCGGAAGAGGCCCTGTATGCCGACATGCCCACTCAGACACCGATTGCAGGAGCTGTGAAAATCAGTGGAAAAACATCAGGAGGCTGGTCCCTCGGAATGCTGAACGCCCTCACTCTGGAACAATCTGCCGATTATGAGCTCCCGGATGGACAAATTCGGTCGACGCCGGTAGATCCGCTGTCAAACTACACGGTCTTGCGGGTCAAAAAGGACTTCAGGGACGGTCAGACGGTGGTGGGATTCATGGGAAACGGTGTCTATCGCGACCTGGCCACATCCTCGCTTGAAGCGCTCCTGGCCGGACATGCCGGAAGTGCAGGCCTCGATTTAGAACACAGCTGGAGTCAGCGCACATACCGGGTCAACGGTCGTTTTGTAGCCAGTCACGTTGACGGCAGCACGGAGGTGATGCAGCGCCTGCAGAATTCCAGCGCGCGATACTTTCAGCGTCCGGATGCCCGTCATCTTGATTTCGATGAAGACCTCACCAGCCTGCAAGGGTTACTTGCCGATCTGCAGATAAGCCGGAATACGCGAAACTGGACGACAGAATTGCGCCACTACACGATTACTCCGGGTTTTGAGGTCAACGACATGGGATTCCAGCGGGCTGCCGACCGGCGCATCCTGACCGCAATCCACCGTTATGAACAGCCTTCACCGCAGGGCGTATTGCAGAACTGGAGCATATTTGCAGCTACTCTCAATTCGTGGAATACTGCCGGCAAGTACCTTTACAACCTTCATGGATTTGGCGGACACGTACGTTTGAGGAACTTCTGGTCTGTTAACTTCGAAGGGATTTACAGCCTGGAGACCTATGACGACCGCCTGACGCGGGGTGGACCGATTGCGCGAAAACCAGCTGCCTATCAGACGGGTCTCCACCTCAACTCGGATTCAAGAAAGAATCTTCGTGTATGGGTGGGATTCAATATGAACCGGTCTCCGGCGATCCGGGATTTCAGTCTGTACCGGTATGTGAATCTGTCGTACCGGCCCCATCCATCAGTAAACCTCTCCCTGCAACCTTCGTTTAACAGCAACCGGACCGGCACGCAATATGTGACAACAGTATCCGATCCGGCTGCCAGGGCAACGTATGGAAGTCGTTATGTATTCGCCGATATGGATCAGCAAACTCTCTCGGTATCCATTCGGGCCGACTGGACCTTCACACCCGATCTCAGCCTGCAGCTGTATGTCCAGCCTTTCATCTCAGCCGGCAACTATAGCAATTTCAAGGAGCTCAGCCAACCGGGCAAGTATGCATATTCGGTATACGGCACCGACATCGGCAGCATCTCGTTTGATGAAGACAGCGACCGCTACGAGGTGAACCCCGGTGGAGAAGACGGTCCGGCCGAACCTTTTGGATTCAGCAATCCCGATTTCAAGATGTGTTCCCTGCGGGGAAATGCCGTTCTGCGCTGGGAGTTTCGTCCAGGCTCATCCTTGTACCTGGTTTGGCAGCAATCACGGCAGGCCTTCGGTAACGAAGGGTCGCTTCGTCCAGTCAGTGACTACTCCGAGATGATTGATGCCCCGGCCCGTCACATATTTCTTGTAAAGGTGTCCTACTGGATGGGATACTGACTCTTGCGCATTTATTGATCATCAATTGCGTGCTGCTTTCCGGGGTGCCGCATTCCGGGGTGCCGCATTCCGGGGTGCCGCATTTCGGGGTGCTGCTTTTCGGGGTGCCGCATTCGGGTAGCCGCTGCAGGGAATCTCATTTCCACAATAATACTTTTGTCTTGTATATTGATTGCCCGGCCATCATAAAAATCATTATAAATGGTAAAGCAATGACTAATGAAATCAGGACATCAATCATCGGTTTTGGCATGTCCGCGCGTGTTTTTCATGCGCCTGTCATTTTGACCATCCCGGAATTTCGCATCACCAAAGTAGTGGAGCGTCATCGGGAGGAGTCGCGGGCGCACATTCCGGGAGTGGAAGTGGTCCGGGAAACGGACGCGCTTCTGGAAGATGACGAAATTGACCTGGTAATCATCACCACACCCAATGACACGCATTATGATCTGGCCAGGCGGGCCCTGATGGCCGGCAAGCATGTCGTGGTAGATAAACCATTCACCACCACGTCCGTCCAGGCCGCGGAACTGATTCAGCTGGCATCCCGGAAGAACAGGATCATCAATGTTTTTCAGAACCGGCGCTGGGACGCTGACTTTCAAACGGTTCAAATGCTGTTGGATCGTGGATATCTGGGGCGGCTTGTTGAATTGGAATCGCACTTCGACCGATTCCGGGAGAAACGGAAACCCAATTCATGGCGGGAAAATCCGGGCGAGGGCAGCGGGGTTTTCTTTGATCTCGGTCCCCATCTGATCGACCAGGCATTGGTCCTGTTTGGCCCGCCGCAAATGGTAACAGCTGATATCAGATCTCAGAGAGATGATGCGCTCACGGATGATAATTTTGAACTGATCCTGCACTATGACAGGTTGAAAGTGACCTTGAAGTCAGGCATGCTGGTGCGTGCAGAGACTCCAAGGTTTCTGTTGCATGGAACAAACGGGTCTTTTGTCAAATATGGAATGGATCCGCAGGAAGACGCGCTGAAGGGCGGGCGTTCTCCGTCCGAACCGGGATGGGGCGCCGAACCGGAACAGATGTGGGGAAGACTCGATACCGAAATGAACGGGATGCATTTTTCCGGCCGGGTGGAGACGATACCCGGTAATTATCGCGGATACTATCAGAATGTGGCCGATGCCATACGTGGGAGCTCGGAGCTGATGGTCAGTCCAACGCAAATGGAACAGACCATTCGTATTATCGAACTGGCATTCCAGAGCAATGAAGAGATGCGAACGGTTCCATTTATTCAGGGATAAGAATTCCGGTGTCTGATGCAAGTCCCGCGTAAGCTACTGCCGAAACAGCATGCAAAAACCGGTATTCTACTCTCCTTGAATTCAAGCCCCGACCCGGAGTCAAAGCCCCGACCCGGAGCTCAAGCCTGAAATTTAAGATCTGACGGCATGATATTTCGCACCGTTCCTGCGTTTGGCGCCGGATTTCATTTTTGCGCCGTTCCTGCGAGCTCCGGGAGCCGGTCCGTTGCTGCGAAATTTGCGCGGCTGACGCTGCTGCTGTTTTTCCGGTTCGGGCGGATTGTGGTCAACCAGCGGGTAATCATGCCCATCAACTACCGGCAACTTCTTGCCGATGAGTTTCTCAATATCACGCAGGTACGCTTTTTCCTGTGCGTCGCAAAATGACAGGGCTGTTCCGTTGAGTCCCGCCCGGCCGGTCCGGCCGATGCGATGGATATACGTCTCGGGAATATTCGGCATTTCGTAGTTGATAACGTACTGCAGTTCATCAACATCAATACCGCGGGCCGCGATATCGGTAGCCACGAGCACACGCGTCATCCCATTCTTGAAATTGCCCAGGGCTTGCTGGCGGGCGCTCTGTGATTTGTTCCCGTGTATGGCCTCGGCTTCAATATTGCTGCCCTGGAGGATCTTGACCACCTTGTTGGCCCCGTGCTTGGTGCGGGTGAAGACGAGT
>RECX01000174.1 GCA_007693825.1 Balneolaceae bacterium | reverse complement strand
GCACAACCAGCCGTCGGTGGCGGCCAAGACCCTGTTCGCCACGCACTACCACGAGCTGAACGAGCTGGAAAACCTCTATGAGCGCATCGTCAACTACAATATCCTGGTGAAGGAGCACAAGGGCCGCATTATCTTTCTGCGCAAGCTGGTGCGCGGCGGAGCCGACCACAGCTACGGGATCCAGGTGGCGGCCATGGCGGGACTTCCCCAGCTGCTTATCCTGCGCGCAAAAGAGATCCTGGGCAATCTGGAGTCACACAGCCTGGATGTGACGCGATCGTCCGGGACCCTGGAAAAGGGCCGTGGAAGCGGCGATGACGGGGCAGGCCGTGGAAGCGGCGATGACGGGGCAGGCCGGGAAGGCGGCGATGATGAGGCAGGCCGCACAGGCAGGGACGACGAGGCGGGCCGGGGCGAAGATGCGGGCCGGGGCGAACAGGCCGGGCAGCCCGGCCGGACCGGTACGGAAGCCTCCGCGGCGGCACGGAAAAAAGCCGCGGCGCGTGAGGCGCTCCGGCAGACCGAGAGGCAGGGCATCATCACCCAGATGTCCCTGTTCCAGTCCGAGATCGACCCGAATCTGGAGGCGGTTCGCAACAAGCTGGAGAGTGTGGATCCGAACCGCATCACGCCCGTTGAGGCGTTGATGCTGATTACCGAATTGCGCCGCACGCTTATGCGACCGGACGATGAGTGACGTCGCGGTCAGCCGCCCGCATCCACCCGGAACACGCATTGGAACGGGGCAAGGGCCGCATCCACCCGGAACACGCATTGGAACAGGGCAAGGGGCGTATCCACCCGGAGCACGTATTGGAACGGGGCAAGGGCCGCATCCACCCGTAACACGGGTGTTCAGGAACTACGGGACGGAGGGGTCGCCAACTCAGAGCGGTTCGAACCGAGCCTGGAAGAATCGCAGGTATTTCGGTTCGTAGACCATTTTGAGGCCGGTGATTTTTTTCCGGTTTTCGAAGACTTCGGCCACGGATTCGGCAACGACATCCATGTGGGCCTGGGTGTAGACGCGCCGCGGGATGGTCAGGCGCACCAGTTCCAGTTTGGGGTAGTTGTGCTCGCCGGTCTCGGGATTGCGTCCCGCCGAGACCACGCCCCGCTCCATGGAACGGACTCCGGCGTCGAGGTACAGCGCCGCGGCCAGTGTCTGTGCCGGGAAGGCATCCTGCGATATGTGCGGCAGGATTTTGCGGGCATCGAGGAACACGCCGTGGCTGCCGATGGGGCGCACGACGGGGATGTCCCAGTTGATCAGTTTGTCGCCGAGGTACTGGACTTGTCCCACCCGGGCGCGGATGTGGTCTTCCTGCACGGACTCGGCGATACCGAGGGCCATGGCCTCCATATCGCGTCCGGCCAGCCCGCCATAGGTGTGCAGCCCTTCGTAGACGACCACCAGGTTGCGGGCCTCTTCGAAGACATCACGGTCGTTGGTGGCGAGGAAGCCGCCGATATTGACCAGGGCGTCCTTCTTGGCGCTCATGGTGGCGCCGTCGGTCAGGTCGCAGATCTCGCGGACGATGTCGGCGATGGGTGTATCGCTGTACCCTGCTTCTTTCATTTTGATGAAATAGGCGTTTTCGGCGACGCGGGTCATATCGTGAATGATGGGAATGCCGTACTTTTGCGTCAGTTCGCGCAGCTGGTGCAGATTTTCCAGGGATATGGGCTGTCCGCCCGCCATGTTCACCGCAGTGGCCATGCTCACGTAGGGGATGCGATCGGCCCCGTGTTTTTTGATCAGGTCCTCCAGCTTGTTCAGGTCAATGTTTCCCTTGAACGGGTGCTCATCCTCCGGATCGTGGGCCTCGTCGATGATCACATCGGCGAACGTGCCGCCGGCCAGTTCCTGATGCAGGCGCGTGGTGGTGAAATACATGTTGCCGGGGACCACATCGCCATCTTTGATCATGATCCTGGAGATAAGGTGCTCCGCGGCGCGGCCCTGGTGGGTCGGCACCAGGTATTTGTATCCGTAATGGGTGCGGACGGATTCTTCGAGGTGGTAGTAGTTGCGGCTGCCGGCGTAGGCCTCGTCGCCGAGCATCATTCCGGCCCACTGGCGGTCGCTCATGGCCGAGGTGCCGCTGTCGGTCAGCAGATCGATGTACACATCGTCGGAACGCAGCAGAAAGGTGTTGTAGCCGGCTTCTTCAATGGATTTCTGACGGTCTTCCCGCGTTGTCATCTTCACGGGTTCCACCATCTTGATCTTGTAGGGCTCCGCCCAGGAGCGGCGTTTTGGAGGTTTCATATGCAACTAGCTTGGTGTGAAGGAAAGAAATAATGTCAAAACTACCCTTGCCGGCGATCGGCATATCGCAAGCGGATCCCGGCAGACGCAAAGCTTGGAGTAACATACGGCACGCCGGCGCAAATTGAAACATCCATTGCGTTGGTATCGGGATTTTTGTGCGGGGGGTTTGACCGCCCGCAAGGAGACAGATGGCCAGTCTGTAAGCGCTTTTTCTTGCCTTGTGTAGTGGTAAGATGTAACTTGTTGCCGGAAGAATTCCGTCTTCCGGAACCATTATTTCTCCCGCTGTGCTTCGATCGCATCCACCCGGACAGGTACCCGGACCTGTACCCGGACGGTTGAACCACACCGACCCCACGTATTCATCGCATTTATAAAAAGGAGTGAGCATGAAATCCAGCAGAAAAAATGTCATC
>RECX01000052.1 GCA_007693825.1 Balneolaceae bacterium | reverse complement strand
GGCATCATAACATTATCAGAAACCGCTTTGGCCAGCGCGCTCTTTTGGTTACTTTTCAGGTATAACCGGATGAGTACAAAATCCTGATCATTTGCCATATCATTTGCCCTCTTATTTGCCATGACCTTACGAATTCTGCGCATTGCCCTGTTCATTATCGTCCCGATCATCCTGCTGATGCTCTTCTCCGGCTGGATCATGGAGTGGCTCTGGCTCCGCGAGCTGGGCTATACCGATGTATTCCGGGTACTGAAAGGCACACAGGTGCTGCTTTTCACCGGAGCGCTGCTGGTCTCGGCGGTCTACCTGCTGCTGAATTTCCGCTATCTGGCACGGCTGCTGCGCGATTCACGGCTCATATCCATGATTGCAGGCAGCCTCAACATCGCCATCCCCACCGACCGCCAGTTCAAATGGATGCGCAACGCCTTCACCGCGCTGGGTCTCTTCATCGCCTTTATCTTTGCGCTGGCCATCATGTTCCGCTGGGATGACGCCCTGCGCTTTTTCTACGTTCAGCCTTTCGGCGCTGTCGATCCGGTATTCGGACACGAGATCAGCTTCTACATGTTCCAGCTGCCCCTGCTCAACCTGGTGCAGGGCTCACTCACCGCACTCTTCTTCTTCGTCACCTTCCTGCTGGCCGTGATCTACTTCGTCACCGACATGATCAGCGCCCGGCCGGGACAGGGGCTGCAAGCCAATCCCGCCGCCCTGAACCACCTGAAACTCAACGCCGCCCTATGGCTGCTGATGCTCGCCGCCGGCTTTTTCCTCTCGCGTTACGAACTTCTTTTCCGGGAGGACGGGGTGGTCTTCGGCGCCGGCTACACCCACGTCCACATTGAACTGCCCGCACTGTGGGCGGCATCCATCCTCACCGCACTGCTGGCCGTCATGCTTTTTCTGAGCAGGTGGATGCGGCTCGGCAAGATCATGATCGCCACCGCAGCCCTCACCGCGCTGGTGCTGATCTTCGGACGCGTGCTGCTTCCTTCCGCCGTCCAGCAGTTCCGCGTCAATCCCAACGAACTGGAAGTGGAGCGTCCGTTCATTGAGCATAACATCGCCATGACGCGCCTGGCATTCGGGCTTGACCGCGTCCGCGAAGTCGACTATGCCGCCGACGACACCCTGCGCGTGGACGATATCCGCAACAACCAGGAGGTGATCGAGAACATCCGCCTGTGGGACCACCGGCTGCTCATCCAGACCTACCGGCAGCTCCAGGAAATCCGGCCCTACTACCAGTTCAACACCATCGGCATCGACCGGTACACCATTGACGGACAGAAACAGCAGGTGATGCTGGCCGGACGCGAACTCTCCCCCCGGCTGCCCGAAGGATCACAATCCTGGCTCAACCGCCACCTCCAGTACACCCATGGGTTTGGCGTGGCCATGAGCCCGGTCAACGCCGTCAACCGCCAGGGCGAACCGCTGATGCTGGCGCGCGACCTGCCCCCGGTCACCCATCCCGACATCCCCATCGACAACGCCGCCATCTACTACGGCAAGATCAGCCCGGGCTATTTCATCGTCAACACCACTACCGAGGAACTGCACTACCCCTCCGGCGACGGCAACGTCTACCACCACTACACCGGGCGCGGCGGCATCGCCATCAGCAGCTTCCTGCACAAGCTGCTCTTCGCCTGGGAGCTGGGCGACATCAACATCCTGCTTTCCGACTACATCACCCCGGAGAGCCGGCTGCAGATCTGGCGCGGGGTGCAGGACCGCATCGGCCGCATCTCCCCGTTCCTGCAACTCGACGAGGATCCCTACCTTGTGGTGCACGACGGCCGGCTGGTCTGGATCCAGGACGCGTATACCACATCCTCCAAGTTTCCCTACTCACAGCCCAGCCGCGGCATCAATTACATGCGCAACCCCGTCAAAGTCGTGGTGGATGCGTACGACGGTACGGTCACGTTCTATGTCATCGATGAAAACGATCCGGTCATCGGTATTTATCAGCGGATATTCCCGGACATGTTCGTTCCGGCGGATGAGGCCCCCTACGGCCTAAAAGAGCATTTCCGCTACCCGGTCAACCTGTTCGAAGCGCAGATGGAGCAATACAGCCGCTACCACATGACCAACCCGCGCGTCTTCTATAACGACGAGGACCGCTGGCGCCGGCCGTTCGAGATGTACGGCGGACGGCGGCAGGTCATGGAGCCGTATTACGTGCTCGGGCACCTGCCGGACAGCCCTGGCGGTGATGGCTCCGACGGTGACGGCTCCGGCGGTGACAACTCCGGCAAGGAGCTGGAATTCATGCTCATAAGCCCGTTCACCCCTGAGGGCCGAAATAACATGATCGCGTGGATGGCGGCCCGGTCCGATCCCGAACACTACGGCGAACTGGTTATCTACCGGCTTCCGAAAGACCGTCTGATCTTCGGTCCGGCGCAGATCGAGTCGCGCATCGACCAGGATCCCGAGATCTCGCGTCAGCTGGCGCTTTGGGACCAACGCGGCTCCCGGGTCATCCGCGGCAACCTGCTCGTGGTGCCCATTGAGAACTCGTTCATGTACGTGGAGCCGGTCTTCCTGCTGGCCGACCGTGACGATATCCCACAGCTGCAACGTGTTATCGTTGCCCTTGGTGACGAGATATCGATGCAGCCCACCATCCAGGCCGCCATGATCGACCTGTTCGGCGACGAGGCCGACTTCCTGGGTCCGGAATATGTTCCTGTGCGG
>RECX01000222.1 GCA_007693825.1 Balneolaceae bacterium | reverse complement strand
AGCTGCCGCAGCACCCGCTCGCGGATGCCGTCGTAGTCGCCTTCCGGATAGAGCTCGTTGACAATGGCGGAGATCATATCCTCAAGCATGTTCAACAGCATGCTGCTCAGGCCCTCGCCGAGCAGCGCATTCCGGCGGTATCCGTAGACCACGTTCCGCTGGTTGTTGAGTACGTCGTCATACTCCAGCTGGCGTTTCCGGATGCTGAAGTTGTTCTGCTCCACTTTTTTCTGGGCGCGTTCGAGCGTTTTGGAGACCCACGGGTGCTGGATCACTTCGCCCTCCTCGAACTTGAGGCGGTCCATCACATTGGCTACCCGCTCTGATCCGAACAGGCGCATGAGGTCATCTTCCAGGGAAACGAAAAACTGTGATTCGCCGGGGTCGCCCTGACGTCCGGCACGGCCGCGGAGCTGCAGGTCAATGCGGCGCGATTCGTGCCGCTCGGTACCGACGATGGCCAGTCCGCCCTGCTCCCGGACGCCCTCGCCCAGCTTGATATCGGTTCCGCGTCCCGCCATGTTGGTGGCGATGGTCACCGCACCTTTCTGCCCGGCGTCGCGCACAATTTCGCTCTCACTCTTGTGCTGCTTGGCGTTCAGTACGCTATGCCGGATGCCGGCGCGCTTGAACATGCGGCTGAGCATTTCGGAAACTTCCACGCTGGTGGTGCCAACCAGCACGGGCTGTCCGCGTTCATGGTACTCGCGCACCCGGTCAACCACGGCGTTGTACCGCTCCCGCTTGGTGCGGTAGACGAGGTCTTCATGATCCTCCCGCTTGACCGGAACGTTGGTCGGGATCTCGATCACTTCCAGCTTGTAGATCTCGAAAAACTCACCTTCTTCCGTGATGGCCGTACCGGTCATGCCGGCCAGCTTGTGGTACATCCGGAAATAGTTCTGCAGGGTGATGGTGGCGTAGGTCTGTGTTGCGGCCTCCACCTTCACATCCTCCTTGGCCTCAATGGCCTGATGGAGCCCGTCGGAGTACCGGCGTCCGGCCAGCACCCGTCCGGTGTGCTCGTCCACGATCTGAACCTTTCCGTCCGTGACAATGTACTCATCGTCCCGCTCGAACAGGGTATAGGCCTTGAGCAGCTGATTGACCGAGTGGATGCGTTCACTGCGCTCGGAAAAGACGCGGTAGAGCTCCGACATGCGGTCCGACCGCTCTTTTTTGATATCCTCCCGGACTTTTTCGATCTGCTGCTCTTTGTAATCCTCACTGAAATCCGGGTTGTTTTCAACTTCTGCGAGTTGCTCGCGCTCTTTATTATCCAGCTCCTCTTCAATAACGGATGTTTCCATGCCCATGTCGGGGATCACGAAGAAATCTTTGTCCTCGCTGGCCGGGGTGATCAGTTCACGGCCCATCTCGGTGAGCTCGATGGTGTTCTGCTTCATGTCCACCGCATAGTACATGGCCTCGTCCACCAGGTGCATGTTCTTGCCCTGGTCCTGCAAATACAGATATTCGGTCTGCTGGGTCAGTTTCTGCAGCCGGGGTTCCTGCATCATCTTCATGAACTTGTTGCTCTTGGGAAAGCCGCGGCGGGCCCGGAACATGGCCAGTCCGGCTTTCTGCTCATCGCCCTGCTCCAGTGCTTCTTCGGCCTCCTGGAGGAATTTGGCGATCAGTTTCTTCTGTGCTTCAACAAGGCGCTGCACCCGCGGCTTGAGCTCGCTGTATTTCTGGTTCTGATTGTCCTGGGGGACGGGGCCCGAGATGATAAGCGGGGTCCGGGCCTCATCGATGAGCACGGAGTCGACCTCATCCACGATGGTGAAATGGTGTCCGCGCTGCACCAGCTGCTCCTTGCTGATGACCATATTGTCGCGCAGGTAGTCGAATCCGAATTCGTTGTTGGTCCCGTAGGTGACATCGGCCCGGTAGGCCCTTCTGCGCTCTTCGGAATTGGGTTCGTAGCGGTCCACGCAATCCACCCGAAGCCCGTGGAAGTTGAAAATCGGCTCGTTCCACTCGGCATCGCGCTGCGCCAGGTAGCTGTTGACGGTCACGATATGCACACCGCGTCCGACCAGCGCATTCAGATAGGTCGGAAAAATGGCGACCAGCGTCTTTCCCTCTCCCGTTTTCATTTCGGCAATCTTGCCCTGATGCAGTGCAACGGCGCCGACCAGCTGCACGTCGTAGGGGATCATGTTCCACTCTGTTTCGGTGCCGGCGACTTTCCAGCTCTTTCCGACAAAACGGCGGCATGTTTCCTTGAGGACGGCGAACGCTTCCGGGAGGATATCGTCCAGCACCTCTTCGGCAATGTCCAGCCACTCCTTGTCCAACGACTCAAGTTCGGCCTCCAGCTCGCTTCTTTTGTCTATTTCCCCGGGACCGCCGGTGTGGATCACATTCAGTTCGTGTTTGATTTCATCGATTTTTTTCTGGGTCCCGGCCGTGGCCTCCTTGATTTCCTGCTTGAATTCTTCGGTTTTGGCCTTGAGCTGTTCTTCTGTGAGCTGCTTCACCTCGTCTTCATAAGACGTGATCTCGTCGACGATCGGCTGGATCTTCTTAATGTCGCGCTCACTCTTGGAGCCCATTATTTTTGAAATACCTGCAAAAATTTTATCTATCATATCAGCCTTCTGGCTTTTTTTTCGATGTTATCACAATCTGTAAAAGTACGGCTAAATCAAGGCTCGTTCAACTTGCCGTTTACAGTTCGCTTTCCTACCAACGAACAGGCAGCAAAAATCGCCTGTATTTCTTTGTTCAATTTGTGATGAAAAACTTGTATTTTTAGAGTCTTTGTTAAATTTGACAGTCAGAACGATTAATATTCCACCCAGATGACAAAACGAACATATCAACCGAGCCGGCGCAGTCGCCGTAACACTCACGGTTTTCGAGCCCGCATGGAAGACGCGGACGGACGCAATGTATTGAGGCGGCGCCGTGCAAAGGGTCGACACAAGTTGACCGTCAGTGATGAAAAATTCCGCAAATAGGAACGAGCGGAAGTACCTGCTGCCTCGCTCCCGGATTCTGCGCGGACGAGATTCCGTGCGGCGTCTGTTCCGCAGCGGAAGGGCACTCCGGGAGCGCCACATGGATTTGCGCTATGTATTGTTACCCGGCCATGAAGGCATGTGCCTGGCCGGATTTATTGCAGGAAAACGTCTTGGCAAAGCACACGAACGCAATCTGATCAAACGCCGTATGAGGGAAGCTTACCGGCAGCATCAACATCTGGTGCGAGATATCGCTGAATCAGGACCGATCGGGTTTCAGGGGATCTTTATTGCAAAAAAAGCCGGTGTCCCTTACCCGATGATCGAACAGGACTGCATCCGTCTGCTTACCGCAGTGCAACAGAAAATGAAGGAGGAATCAGCAGCGTCATGAATGCCTTCCGTGTTATGATGGATTTGCTGCACCGCCTCGCCTCTCTGATGCAGAAAGCCGTACGGACGTTCCTCATACTTCTTGTACGGGGTTATCAGTTTTTCATTTCGCCCTATTTCCCGACCAGTTGCCGTTATTATCCCACTTGCAGTCATTACGCACTGGAAGCCATAAAAATTCACGGCGCCTTCAAGGGTACCGGGCTGGCTGCTTGGCGCATCCTGCGCTGCCATCCCTGGAGTGCCGGCGGAGAAGACCCGGTTCCCGCAAAGAGGAGCGGCTGCACGTGTGCGCGTCACGGCAACACATCGCACAAGGAACTCCGGCAGAGCCCGGTTCCATCCACATCATCCAACGACCTTTAAACTGCTACTATTTTGGATCGCAACACTGTAATCGGATTTGTACTGATCTTCGGGCTGATGCTGGCGTGGATGTATACCACGATGCCAGACCAGGAGGAGCTGGAGCGCCAGCGCCGGGAACGCATGGCCCGCGACACCGTGCCGGAACTGGAAGACCGCGCCGATCCCCGCTGGGTGGAGGAACGGGATCCGGCGGATGTGGAACCTGTGCCCCCCGAAGACCGGCCTGCGCTCGGTGTTTTCGGCTATCAGGCTGTCACTGATACGGTTTATACCTGGGTTGAGACCCCGCAATACCGTGCCCGCTTTACCAATCTTGGCGGCGGCCCGGCCAGCTTTCATCTCAAGCAGCATGAGCGCTGGGACGGTGGATTCGTGCAACTGATGTCCGATACGACCCGTTCCGCCTACTCCGTGGAATTTCTATCTACTGAAAACTACAATATCGAGACGGATCAGCTGCTCTTCCGGCCACTTGCAGCCGATCCCGTCATTTCTCTCGATCGCGGCGAGCAGACCAACCTGCAGTACGAATTTGTCCTTGGCGACGGCAGCCGGATGCTCTACACCTACACCATCGATGCCGATACCTACCAGATCCTGCTCAGCATCACCTTCGACGGGATGGGCCAGCATATAAGCGGACGCAGCTTTGAACTGATGTGGAAACCGGCCATTCCGCCGACCGAGCGTGATGTTGCCTCGGAAAAGCAGTACACGGCGGCTTACAGCTATGCCGGCGGGGTGCTTGAGCAGTTCCAGCCATCCAGCATGGGTTTTACCGAAAGTATCATCACCGGGAATGTGACCTGGGTAGCCAGCAAGTCGAAATTCTTCACGCAGATCATGATGGCGCAGGAGCCGACCGACGGCGCCATCCTCACGGCCGATCTCGCCCCGGATCCCGATAACGGCGAGACAATTCACGATTTCAATACGGCGCTGCGCACCCGGATCGCCGCTTCCGACACCTACTCCTATCAGCTGTACCTGGGTCCGCTGGATTACAGACACCTGCGCAATTTCCACGCGAAGACCTACGACATGGTGGATACCGGCTTCCGCTTTATCCGCTGGTTTTCCGATCCCTTCGTAAAGTACATCATCCTGCCGTTCTTCTGGTTTGTCGGCGGTTTCACGGGCAACATGGGCGTCACCATCATCCTGTTTGCCCTGCTGGTAAAAATTGTCCTCTATCCGCTTACAAAGAAGAGTTTTGAGAGCATGGCCGCCATGCGCGAGCTGCAGCCCGAGATGGAAGCGATCAAGGAGAAATACAAGGACGAGCCGCAGAAACAGCAGCAGGCCACCATGAAGCTGTTCAAGACGGCCAAGGTGAACCCGCTGGGAAGCTGCCTGCCCAACCTGCTGCAGATCCCGGTTCTGATCACATTCTGGCGCTTCTTCCAGAACTCCATTGAGGTCCGTCAGGAGCGTTTCCTCTGGGCGGAGGACCTCTCGGCGCCGGACATCCTGCTCAACCTGCCGTTCTCCATCCCGCTCATGGGCGACCACATCGCCGGATTCGTACTGCTGATGACCGCGTCCATGGTGATACAGATGAGGGTATCGGGACAGGGCGCCACGGCCCCCAACCCGACCCTGAAAATGATGCAGTACGTGCTTCCGGTCATGCTGTTGTTCATCTTCAACCGGCTGTCGTCCGGCCTCAGCCTTTACTACCTGATCTACAACGCGCTCTCCATCGTTCAGCAGATGATGATCAACAAGAAGATCGACCATGTGAAAATGATGGAGACCGTTGACAAGAAAAAGGCAAAGGAGATGCGCAAGGAGAAGATGCTGGAGGAGAAAAAAGCGCGCAAGGAAAAAAACAGCAAAAAATAAGGCAGGCGGCACTTTCGGAGTTCCGGAAAAATGATATTTTGAGGAATGCGGCAGCATGGCAGACAAACCGGTCGGGAAGCCTCTCATGCTGAAACGTTCATTCAAGATTCCAGACTGCTTTTACCATGCACTCCTCACTCCGGCAAAACCCCTCACTCCGGCTTATCCTGTCCCTGCTCCTTTTTGCACTGTGCTCGTTTGCCCTGACCAGCCATCATCTGGCGGATGAGGCAGGTTTCGGGACGCATCCCGGTGATACCGGCCGGAATGATATCCCCCTGAATATCATCATCCCCGCGAGCGATACCACGTCGGTTGCCCTCAGCCGACACCGCATAGCCGCCAATACGCATCCTGAGAACCGGGCTTTCATCAATGGGAAGGAAGTGACCGTCCACCCGAGCGGCGCTTTTGTGGGACTGGTGGATCTGTCCGTTGGTGAGACTGCGGCCGAGATCCGTGTCCGGACGCCCGAAGGGGACACGCGGGTCAGGAAGCTCCATTTTTACCGGACGGACCCCGACGCGGTCACCCCGCCGCAAGCGACACCGGAAGTGATCCGCTATGCCGAGGATCAGCTCCCGGTCGTTGCCCGGATCCAGGCCAGGCGCGCTTTCCTCAACTCCGGATCCGGCACCGATCGTCTGGGCGGCGCACGGCTTGGTTACCTGGAGCGCGGGGTGCGCCTTGATGTTGTCGGCGAGCACGGCTCGTTCTACATCGTCCGGCTTTCCGAAAACATGGAGGCCTATCTCCCCATGCATTTTGCGGAACTGCTGCCCGAAGGCACCCCTTCCCCCCGTTCTCTTACCGGTTCAGCCACGGTGAGCGGCACAGACGCATTTGACATGGTCACGCTATCGCTGGGACAGCGACTGCCATATATCTCCAACATGCGCACAGACCCCAATGTCATTGAGATTGATATTTTCGGGGCCGACTCCAACACCAACTGGATCACTCACCTTCAAAGCGCCGAAGGCATCCGGAGCGTCAGCTGGGACCAGGCCGGCACCAACCACTTCCGGCTCTACATCCACCTGGAACACGACATGCACTGGGGATATCACATCGGTTACGGTGTGGGATCCAGCCTCAGGGTCCAGGTGCAGCGTCCACCCCGCCTCGCTTCCACATACCGCCCGCTGGAGGGCATGAGCATCGCCGTTGATGCCGGACATGGCGGGGAAAATCGCGGCGCGATTGGCGCTACCGGAGCGGCCGAGAAAGACATCGCCCTTGATATCTCACAAAAGCTGAAAGACCGGCTTGAACAGGAAGGGGCGCGGGTCCTGATGACGCGCGACCGGGACATCAACGTCTCCATGATCCAGCGAAGCGAAATGGTGATCGCTTCCGATGCACACGTGCTTGTCAGCATCCACGCCAACTCCATAGGCAGCGCCACCAACCCCGATGCCATCCGCGGCACCAGTTCCTATTATCGCCATCATGCCTTTCAACCCCTGGCTTACATGGTGCACGATCGGATGCTGGAGCTTCCGCTTCGTGACTTCGGGCTAATCGGGAGCTTCAACTTCACGCTCAATGCCCTTACCGAAATGCCCAATGTCCTGGTGGAAACGGCTTTCATATCCCATCCGGTGGATGAAATGAAGCTGTTGGATCCGGATTTTCAGGACAGGATGGCGGAAAAAATCGTGGACGGGCTCCGGGACTTCTTCAGGAAATACGGGAAGTCAGAACCCATCTGACTTGCGGTTTTGCTGCTCTATTCTTTACTCTCCTCCTGCTCATCTTTCTTGCCGTCCGCTTTGGCATCTTCCTTGCCAAATCCGGGGAAACCACCTGGGAAATACTCCTTTTCCGTCTGTTCACGTGTTTTGACCTTTCCAAGCAGGTATCCGTAGGGACGCAGGGAGTCCACTTCATCGCAGACCTCCTTGAGCATGGCCAGTGCCGGTATGAAGAGGATCATCCCGGCCAGACCCCATATCTGTCCGCCAACGAATATGGCCAGCAGCGTCACCAGCGGATTCAGGCTCACTCGCTGTCCGACGATCATCGGCGTGAACAGGTTGCTTTCAAATAGCTGGATCACGTAGAACGAAGCCAGCACCGCCACCGGATACCAGAGCGAGTCCATGGTCAGCAATGAATACACGATCGGGAGGATGGATCCGATGATGGGACCCAGGAACGGGATCACATTGAGCATGGCGGCGAACACGCCGAAGAAGAGCGCATGATCCACCCCGATGATGGTGAGTGCCACGCTGTTGAGCACCGCCAGGATGCAGATTACAAAAAACATGCCGGTTATGTAATTCTGAACCACGCTGCGGACCTTGTTGAGCACCTTTTCCACTTTGTTGTCGCGGTCGGTCCGCGCAAGCGCCATCATGAAAAAATCCCTGAGGAAATCACGGTAAAGCAGAAGCAGGAAGACATAGATGGGAATCAGGAAAAACATGGTGAGCGTGGTGGCGGCGGTCATCACACCACGCGTGAGCGGCTCCACATTGTCCCGCAAGAACGAGATGATCGCGTCCTGGGCAGATTCCAGCTGTGCATCCGGCTCCACATCCAGATAGGCATTGAAAAAACCGGAGAACTGTTCAAACAGCTCGTTGATGCGCTTTTCGATCATGCCCAGATCCTGGGCGAAACTGACGATCTGATTGTAGAAAAAGAAGATGATGCCGGCAAGAAACGTGATGCCGATGAGCACGCTGAAGATGGATGCAAAAACCCGGTGGATGCGGTAGCGCTCGAAAAACGAAGAGAGGGGCGCGAGCAGGATAGAGAAAAAGACGGCAAAGAGGAAGGGCACCAGGATGGAACTGGCCTGGATCAGAAAAAACACAAAAAGGGTAAGTCCGGCCAGTATGATGGCCAGTTTGACATACCAGGGTAATTCAAGTCTTTTTTCCAATGTGTTGCTGCTTTTACTGATCTGTACTGATTGTGGATATTGTCGGTTGCTGCTGTAGTGTCATCCGTTGGCTATATCTGCTATATCTGCTATAACGACTGAACGACTGAACGGCTGATGCCGGCATCTGTTATGAATCAGGAATCCACTTGAAATGGCAGTCTGTATCTTTATTCTCCCGGCGGGAGGAACCAGAGGATATGACCGCAATTCAAGCATACGTAGTTTTTTGCTTTCTTATTTAGAAAATCAAATCCGAAAAACGTGGTAGCCCTTGTGTTCAACAGTGCATGACGAATAGTAAAGCGGTCATGATCACAAACGGGGCAGACCAGTTTATTTCCGGCTATGTGATACTGAGTTGGAATTTGGTCGCTCATGATATTACCAAAGAGAAAAGTGAAATGACTATGAATTGAAATTTATCAATCCTCGTATTCACGCGCCCAGAACATGTTGCTTCTGTCAACATCGGGAAATGCGACATCGGCATCGATTTCCACGTATTTCACATCACGGTATGGAACGATGAGCTCGGCCTGGCGCACGCCCTGCAGCCAAATGTCGACAGGAATGGTGTGCTCCGACACGGTATCGTCCTCCCGGGTCACGGTAAGATAAACCGGCATGGGCACGTCGCCTTCATCCCGGATGACAATGCGGGTTCCGTCGTCAGCCTCTTCAACGGACGCGATTGCCTGGTTGAGGATCCAGGTCTCATAATACCAGCTGTGCCAGAACCAGGTCAGGTCCCTGCCGCTTACACGCTCGAAGGTGCGGAAGAAATCCCACGGGTAAGCCTGTTTGAACGCCCATTCATTGATAAAGGTCCGGTACGCTTCCCAAAAAACATCTTCTCCAAGCACTTTCCTGAGTGCCACCAGCACCGTTGCCGGCTTGCTGTAGGATGCGACCCGAAACTGTTCCGGCGAATAGTGGTAGTTGGAGCGGCGCATGATGGGCCCTTCCTGTCCGCGGCGTGCGGAGCCGAGATAGGCAGCCTGTCCGCGACGGTGCGGGTCCCGGTCCGGAAAGTAATCCAGAACGGACTCTGACGTGCTGAACACGGTATTGCCCTCATCCAGCCAGCTGTAGCGGCGCTCGTCAGTGCTTACAATGAGCGGCACCCACATGTGGGCCAGCTCATGGGCCGTGACACCGTACAAGGCCTGGGGCCCGCGAAGGTTGTAGTCCCCCATGATGGTCATCATCGGGTACTCCATGCCGCCGCCGATGATTTCGGCACCTTCCACGGCCGTCATGTGAGGCCAGGGATAGGGGAATCCGGTCATTTCCGAAAGAAAGGAGATGGCATGCTGCTGATAGGCCGTCACTTCCGACCAGAGCGGGGCTTCTTCCCGCCAGAACGTGTTGATCACGGTGTAGTCGGTCCGCCGGTCGCCATTCAGGTCACCGACCGGCGTACGCGCCGCATCCCAGTGCGACTCGCGGGTGGCGCTGAAGGCCACATCCCGAACATTGCTTGCAAAGAAACGCCAGGTCAGCATCCCGTTGGATCCGGACTCCTGCGCCGGCAGTGTTGCGCGCTCTTCTGCGCCCGCCGTATAGACGCGTACAGGTTCGTCGCTTTCCCGGGCTTCCATCCAGCGCGAAAGAACATGTGGATCCAGTACTTCCCCGGGGTTCTTCAGTTCGCCGGTTGCCATCACGAGCCACTCCTCCGGGGCGTGAATGGTCAGGTTGTAGTCGGCAAAACCGTGATAGAATTCCGCCAGTCCGAGATAGGGATCCGGATGCCAGCCAACCACATCGTCATATACGACCAGATGCGGATACCAGTAACCCAGGTAGAACAGATTGTCGCGGCTGTGGCCCATCCGTCCGCCCGCACCGCGCTGAGGGATCAGAAATTCGTACTCGATCTCAATATTTGCGGATTCACCGGCAGCGACCGGCTTGTCGAGCCAGAAGGACATCCTGGTACCGTTGACGGTATACCTGTTCCGGGAAACCTGCTCATCGGTGAACTCTGTACCGTTTATGATGACCTGGTGCAGCTGCATCCCTCCGGTGACTTCGGCCGGAAGGTTACGCATCACCCCCTCGGCATGGTGGTTCTGGACCAGTTCCAGATGCATGCGGCGAAGCGTGTCCGGCGAATTGTTGTGCCAGGAAATCCGGGCCGTGGCAGCGAGTGTCCGGGCTTCGGGATCAAGCGTGGCTTCAATATCGTACTCGGCAAACTGCTGCCAGTAGTTTTCGCCCGGCTGTCCGTCCGGAGTGCGGTTGCCGCGCATGACGGAAAGCTGATATCCGCGAGGAGGAACGATCTCGCGCGGAAGGGGACGCTCGGGCAGATCAAGATCCGACACACCCCGGATATTGGAAGTGCCGGATGCACCGGGGTCGCTCAGATTGTTTGCAATGCCGGGATTATGGGATGCGCCCGGATTATCGACCGCGCCCGGATTATCGACCGCGACTGTTTCATTGATCGCACTGCCGGATGAACATGAGAACAAGAGCAATGCAAAAACGATGACAGGCAGGTGTCTGGAATGAGTGATCAGCATACGTGATGATGGATAGAGGTGCAGATTGAATGGAATGGTAAAATAGCAAAAAAATCAAATGATGACGATTACATGGAGATATTACAGCGGTTCGTAGATATCGTCCGGATCCGTATCCGCCAGTTCCACCAGAAAACCGGCGAGGTTCCGCGTGCAGGCCTCAAGGAACCGGGAGCCTTTTTCAGCCGTCGCGAGTTTGGGGTTCCCGACACCGGTATCCTCCGTGATCTCGCTCCATTCGCGCGGGGTCCAGACCCAGCCCTCCTTCATGGCCTTCAGGCGGAATTTCCGCTCGTGACCATCGCCGGCTTCCGATAATGGCCGTACCAGATCCGGACGGATATGCATCATCGCGCTGGTCTCAAACTCACCGGCATGATCGCCCGGCTCCGTGAAATACTCGTCCCAGTCCGCTGCACGGTACCAGTCGGCCGCCAGAAGCAGGATTCCCAGGTCCGGCTGCAATTCACGGATCATCTGCCGGAAATTGTTGCCGCCATGGCCATTCAGGACCAGCAGCTTCCGGATGCCCTGTCCCTCCAGCGACCGGGCGATATCTCCCAGCACCGCTTCCTGGGTGGATGGATTCATGTTGACTGCAAACGGCAGGTCCAGCATACCGGTCTGCACACCAAATGGCACCGCCGGAAGGATGGCAACCCGCGCTCCCTGATCCCACGCAAGACGTCCGGCTTCCGCTGCCACATATTCCGATTCCATGTTATCGGTGGCGTACGGCAGATGGTAGTTGTGCGGCTCGGTGGCCCCCCACGGAAGCACGGCCACTTCATAGGTGTATTCCCTGACGGTTTTCCAGTTCGTCTCGGCGATCAGCCACGGTTTTTCAGTCATGATTTCTTCAGATTGAGGATGGGGGTGAGGATGGGGGTGAGGGTGAGGATGGGGGTGAGGTTTAAATTGAGGGTGAGTCCATTGAAAAAAAGGTTGCAGTGGTTTCGTTACAGCGTGTCGGTTACCGGGGCTCCGTCAATTTGATTGTGCCGGAATATACGCGCTTCCATCAAAATCCGGGTTCACTCTTTTCCGATCACCTGGACCACAACGTGCCTGTCACGTGGACGGTTGTCATGGTCCAGCACGATGATCTGCTGCCATGTGCCAAGGATGCACCGGCCGTCACGCACGGGCACGGTGATTCCCGGCCCCATGAACGTCGACCGGATATGGGAAAACCCGTTATCATCACCCCACGTCTGCGAATGGTGTGACCGCATGTTTTCGGAGGCAAATTCCTCCAGTTTCTCCTGGATATCCTTCACCAGCGCCGGTTCGTACTCCATGGTGGATATGGACGCTGTGGACCCGACAGCGAATACATGGCAAAAACCCTCGCTGATTCCGGATTCATCGACAATGGCCTGAACCCGCGAGGTCAGGTCGTGGATGTCGGAAAAACCCCGGGTGTCAATATGGATGTCTCTTGTTACGATAAGCATGGCGATCCTCCACGATTATGAAATGTTTGCTGCATATTATAAGAATTTTGTCTGATTGCGGATTATTTCACGGTACTATTCAAACGGATACGGTCCTGAAGCAGCTCCCTTGAAAACAGGGCGATTCACCGGTATGAATGCAGACTACGACCAGACTGTTATAATCTAAAAAGAAAAAGTAATGAGCAACCTATGAGCAACCATTTTGAATCAGAGATCAATGCCTTCATGGACGAGGTGAAGGCAAAAAATCCGAATGAAACGGAATTCCTGCAGTCTGTGCGGGAAGTTGCCGAGATCACCATCCCGTACATGGAGGAACATCCCAGGTACAAGGAGGCCAGCATCCTGCACCGGATGGTTGAGCCCGAACGCGTGATCATGTTCCGGGTTCCGTGGGTCGACCGCACCGGACGCATCCGGGTCAACCGCGGGTACAGAGTCCAGTTCAGCTCATCCATCGGGCCGTACAAGGGCGGACTCCGGTTCCATCCCTCCGTGAACCTGAGCATCCTCAAATTTCTCGGATTCGAACAGGTTTTCAAGAATGCCCTGACCACCCTGCCGCTTGGCGGGGCCAAAGGCGGATCCGATTTCGATCCAAAAGGCAAATCCGACCGTGAAGTGATGAAGTTCTGCCAGAGCTTCATGACCGAACTGCACCGTCATATCAGCAAATACACGGATATTCCGGCCGGGGATATCGGCGTGGGCAAGCGGGAGATCGGTTACCTTTTCGGGCAGTACAAGCGGCTGGAGAACGAATTCACCGGCGTGCTCACCGGCAAGGAACTCAGCTGGGGCGGCTCCCTCATCCGTCCGGAAGCCACCGGATATGGCGCCGTTTACTTCCTGGTCGAAATGCTCAGGACAGCCAACGAAGACTTCAATGACAAGCGCGTGGCCGTCTCCGGTTCAGGCAACGTTGCGCAGTACGCCGTGGAAAAGATCATAGAACTGAAAGG
>RECX01000041.1 GCA_007693825.1 Balneolaceae bacterium | reverse complement strand
TGCCGGGAGTATCAGGCGCCCAGACCTTCACCGTTACCGATGCTTCCACAATGACTATCTATGGTTCGGCAAATGTGACAGACTGGGAAGCTGAGGTCAAAACCATCCGGGGCCAGGTCGTCATCCGAAACCTGGACCAGGCCGACTGGTCGGAAGCCGATGCTTCCTGGTTTGAGAGTGTGGAAATTGCGCTGCCGGTGGAAGATATCGATGCCGACTCCCGCCGGATGAACAACAACATGCACGACTATCTGAAAAAAGATGAATATCCGGAAATCACGTACCGCGTGATTGATGCCCGTGAGGTTGTTCTGGCTGACAATCCCGATATTGTACTGACTGTCCAGGGCGTAATCACTGCGGCAGGCGTTGAAAAGGAGATCGTCCATGATGTGGAGATCCGGAAAAGCGAAACGGGCGGTTTGGTAGTTTCAGGTTCACAGGATCTCCTGATGACAGACTTTGGCATCGATCCGCCAACCGCGGTGTTCGGTTCCATCCGTTCGCGCGATGAAATGACCATCACATTTGAACTCCATCTGGAGCAGTAAAACCAGAACAATCGGATTATCTATGGCATATGCCATGCACAAATACCTTCGGATCATCTTTGCCGCCGTTCTTGCCGCTTTACTGACACCGGCAATGACAATGGCACAGATCTATTTTGACACGCATGAGGACAGCCGCATATGGCTGGAAGGATCCTCCACCGTTCATCGCTTTGACTGCGTGGCGCGTTCGATCCAGGGTACGGCTTTCATCGAAGGGTTTGGCGAGGAAATACAACCCACTGTCGATACGCGGGAAGAGCGGGACGGATCAGGGTCGACCGGACCGGATATGGATGCAGGAGATCATGAAACGGGTGGTCTTATCGGTGCATCCGGTTTGCCGTCCGGGGAAATCCATCTTGCAAGTAAAGAGATTACTGGTGAAGATTTCCGGTCAATCCACCAGAGCCTGCATGTTCTGCTCAAAATACCTGTCGAAAGCTTTGACTGCAGGCATTCACGGATGAACCGGGATATGTATGAGGCGCTCAAATCAGAAAAGTATGATTACATCACGTTTGAGTTTGAGGATGCCCGGCGCCTGGAAAATGACGGTTCGGTCCCTGAATCACTATTTGACGAAGGTTACCAGCCATTCCGTATTCATGGGGTGCTCAATGTGGCAGGGGTGGACCGCGATGTTTCTTTGCTGGTCCAGGGGCGCACCGATGGGGATGCCCGCTATCATATAAAGGGCCAAAAGGAGATTTCAATGAAGGACTTTGACATTGATCCGCCGACCGCCCTGCGCGGGCTGATACGGGCCCACGATGATCTTACCGTTTTTTTTGATCTCCATGTCATGGAATCGACAAGGGATTAACAAGAACCTGACAATCAGTTCCTATTTTTCCGCAGTTTTGTTTTCCTGTTTACGTTTATGAAATGCATTTGAATTTACACAAAATGGCATGAACACACACATCGCACCCATTCTCGAAGAAGCCCGGCGGGCCCCTTCTGTGCTGAACTCCCAGCCATGGAGATTCCGTGTGTGCGGCAATACCATTGAAGTATACCTGGAAAAAAAACAGGAACTCGAAGAGATCGATCCAACGGGCAGGCTCCAGATAGCCAGCTGTGGAACACTCATTGCCCATCTGGAAAAATCCGTTTTGAAAAGAGGATGGACGCCGAAGGTGACTTTCTTCCCGCGATTTGAAGAGCCGGATCTCCTGGCATTTGTGGAAACCGCCGGACCGCTCAAACATCGCAACATGAACGCGCCTGCGGAAAAAAGGAAGGAACCGTTTGATACCGGAGGAGCCGGCAATAATTTGACGGAAACGGATAGCCTTCTGGCAGTCCGTGAAAAAATCGCTGAACTGGCAAACCGTAAAGACACCGGGCTGGTAGTGCATGATGACAGCACCGACCACAGCATCCATACCTATCTGAGAAATCAATGCGGCGAGAAACTCAAGAGTGAATTTTTCAGAAAGACCCTGAATCTTTACCTGCGAACCGATGCATCGGTTCATTCCGTCCCGTTTGAAGACGAGGCGCTGCTTTCGGATCGTTTTTTTGATCCCGCCGTTTCCGGTTCAAACGGAGGTATGGCTTCAACCAGTGATCAGTTTTTGATACTGACGACCGGAACCGATAACCGCTATGAGTGGACCCGTGTGGGACAGGTGCTTGGGGACATTATCATGGAACTCCGAAGCTGGGACAACATGGGCCTCATGTCCCTTCCTATCATCAGCAGTGATAACTGCCGAAGCTGGCTTAAAGAGAAACTGAACCTTGCAGGCTATCCCCAGTTTGTCTTGAAAATGCAACCCGACAAACCCAGGCAGCATGTACGCAAACGCTCCCTCAGTGAACTCCTGAAATACGGTTTCTGAGCCGCCCGCTGCCCGCCTTTCCCCGCCGCCTGCCCTCTCTGCTTTTCCCGCCTTCCCCACGCCTGGCCATTCCGCTTTTTCTTTCGGTGATTTCTGCTTTTCTGTTACCGGAATATTGTGTTATTTGTGTAAACGACTTCATATCAACTCGTAAGCGAGCATAAAGAAAGGGAACTTTCCGGGTTGACATATAGTTATTTACATATGTATATTATGAATGAAACAGAAATCAGTGTATTAGCAATGTCAATCACACACAAAAATCGAAACTTCTATGTTTGAATGGTTAACACAGCCCTGGCCCTGGTATGTGGCCGGCCCG
>RECX01000004.1 GCA_007693825.1 Balneolaceae bacterium | reverse complement strand
ACGCGTAAATTCTCGATCAAGGGAGGGCAGGTCATATGAAAACACTGCTCCAACGCAATATCCGCGACCGCATCATGGAGTCGCTGCTGGTGCTCAGCACCATCGTGGTGCTCCTGCCGCTTGTCATCATCCTGGTCCATGTGGTCATCAACGGTGTAAGCGCCCTGAACTGGGATTTCTTCACACAGGAGCTTGGCTCCCCGTCACGCGCAATGCAGGGCAGGCCCACCGGACTCGTCCACACCATCCTCGGCACCCTCGTAGTAGATTTCCTTGCACTTTCCCTTGCCGTGCCAATCGGCTTCGGTGCCGGCATCATGCTCTCGGAGTTCCCGGACCACAAGTTGAACCCCACCCTGCGGGTGATGAATGACACACTGAACGGGATGCCGGCCATCCTCAAGGGCCTGCTGGCGTTCGTGCTCATCGTCAAGCCCATGGGTACCTTCTCCGGCCTGGCAGGCGCCGTGGCCCTCGCCTTTGTGATGATACCCATCATCGCCCGGACGACCGAAAGCGCCCTTATGTCGATACCCTGGTCCATCCGGGAAGCCGGACTGGCCATCGGACTGCCGCGCTGGCGCGTAGTACTGTCCACAGTCATGCCGGCCGCCAAGTTCGGACTTGTAACCGGAACACTGATCGCATTCGCCCGGGCCGCCGGCGAAGCGGCACCGCTTCTCTTCACTTCCTTCGGCAACAACTATCTTCCCAACCACTGGCTCGGCATGCTCCTCGGTCCGGTCGACACCCTGCCGCAACGCCTCTATAGCCTGGCCATCAGTCCCTACTCCCACTGGCACTCCATGGGATGGGCCGCAGCCATCGTCCTTCTGGTCTTTGTCATCATCTGCTTCGGCACGGCACGCTATCTGACCCGTCAGAAACACTAAGTCAACAGGAATACTACCCCATGATGAATCTGATCCAAACGATCACTTCAAAAGTCCCCTCTTTACCGCTCTTCGCCACATCGGAAAGCCGCCAGGCGAGTGGTGCGGCAGAAGCCGGGACATCCGCCGGCATATCCGGCACCTCCGGTACTCCCGGCAAGGAAAAGGCCGGAAAACAACTCCGGATGGAAACGCACGACCTCACCGTCCACTATGGATCCACCGTCGGCGTCAAAAATGTCTCCCTGCCCATCTACGACAACCAGGTGCTGGCACTGATCGGGCCTTCCGGTTGCGGCAAGACCACCTACCTTCGCGCCCTGAACCGCATGCACGACCTCACACGCGGGGCCTCGGTCACCGGGAGCGTGATGCTCGACGGAAAAAACATCTACGACAGCGAAGTCAACCCCGTGATCATCCGCCGGCGCATCGGCATGGTTTTCCAGAAGCCGACTCCCTTCCCGACCATGTCTATTTACGATAACGTTGTGGCGGGACTGAAACTGGTTGGAATCCGGAAGACAAGCGTACTGGACGAGGTGTGTGAACGGGCCCTCAAACAGGCAGCCCTTTTTGAGGAGGTCAAAGACCGCCTGAAGAGCCCGGGCTCCAGCCTCTCGGGCGGACAGCAGCAGCGGCTTTCCATAGCCCGCGCCCTGGCCGTGGACCCGGAAGTGCTCCTGATGGACGAGCCCACCAGCTCACTGGACCCGCAGTCCACCAGCCGCATCGAGGACCTGATCCACGAACTCAAGAATCAGGTGACCATCGTAATCGTCACGCACAACATGCAGCAGGCGGCACGTGTCTCCGACAACACCGCCTTCTTCTATGTCGGAGATCTGATCGAATACGGCCCGACCAGCACCCTGTTCACCAAACCCAAAGAAACCCGCACGGAAGAGTACATCACAGGACGATTCGGATGACCCGGGGCAGTATTTTGCAAATGGTTCTGCAACATGCTGCAACTTCCATTTTCCTGAACGTACAAACCGCGCCTTTTATCATTATATTATGGATGCACCCCTTTCACGAAAAGACATGGAGAGCCCAACAATGCGTATCGCATTTCAGGAACATCTGAGGACCCTCAACCGGGAGCTGCATACGATGGCCGACATGGTAAACCGGGCCGTCGATCGCTCTGTCATCGCCTTGAAAGAGCGGGATGTCGAAGAGGCGAAGAAAATCAAGAAGGATGACATCCACATCAACAACAAGCGGTTTGAGATCGAGGAGCAGTGCATCCACCTGATCGCAACACAGCAGCCCGTCGCCACACAGCTGCGCGAGATCATCGCCGTGCTCAACATCATCACCGATCTGGAACGGATGGGCGATTACGCCGAAGGCATTGCCAAAATCGTGATCAAACTGGACGGGGCTGAATCCGTCAAGCCGCTCATCGACATTCCCCGGATGGCAGAGATCGCAACCGACATGGTAACCCAATCCCTGGACGCTTTTGCCAATAGAGACGTTGCACGCGCCCGGGAGATCACGGCCATGGATGATGACGTGGACGATCTGTACCATCAGGTGATCCGGGAACTCATATCCATCATGATCGAGGACCCGCGCACCATCACACGATGCACCTATCTGATGTGGGTCGCGCACAACCTGGAGCGCATCGCCGACCGCGTCACCAACATCTGCGAACGCATCATCTTTCTGGTCACCGGTGAAATGGTCGAAAATATCGGCAAAGACTGACGGCGTGATGCCGTGACCGCCGGCCTCCGCCTGTCTTGGTACACCGTCCTCCGTTTGCCATTGCCCGCCGGCCCTCCGTTTGCCATTGCCCGCCGGCCCGATCCATTGG
>RECX01000005.1 GCA_007693825.1 Balneolaceae bacterium | reverse complement strand
TCACATCATCCTCCACGATGTCATCTGTGGGATCGCCCGGGCGCACCCGGTAACGTGTGATCAGCTCTCCCAGCTTCTTCTTTTCATCGCGCACGATGATCGGCCTGTGGCAATGGCGCAGCGGGTGGAAACGGTCCGGCGAAAACAGCGCTTCGCGGATGAAGTCCTCCGCCCGCAGCACGAGTTGCGGCTCCCGGTCCGGGTCCACGACCACCACCCAGCTCTTGCCTGACTTGTTCACATCCACCAGAAAAGGATCGTCCGGATGCGGCTCGATCTTCGGAAACACCGGCCGGCCGGATTCAAACGGCAGCTCCACCACGCTCTCCGGATCCACCGGCTCGCCCTCATCGTCCATCGGCACATCGTCCAGCTCCAGGAAATTGATGGCGCCCTGGCCTTCCACCCGGGCTATTTCGGTCCCCGATCCCTCCATGTGCAGCCTGATCACCTGGCGAAGGTCCCGCTCCCGGAAAAACCGGATCTCCTCGCCACCCAGCCAGCGGTCGAGCACCCAGGCCGTCGGCCTTGCCACCGGATACAGCAGGAACTGGTAGAAACGCAGCACCGGAGCCAGCAGCGACGCCATTTTCAGGGCGTTCCGTGAAAAGTAGGATTGCGGGATGATCTCGGCGAAAATGGTGATCACCACCGTGGAGAACAGAAAGGCGATCACGCCGGTCATCACCGAGCCGGAAAGCAGCGCCAGCAGTACGTTCACCGCCACGTTGCCCCACAGGATGGTCACCAGGGCGAAATTGGCGTGCTCCCGGAGTCCAAGCACCCGCTTTGCGCGCGGATTCCCCTTTTTGGCCTCCACCTCCAGTTCCAGCTTGCCGATGGAAAACAGGCCAAGATTCAGGCCCGAAAGCGTGGCGGATTGGGACAGGCACAGTATGATGCCCGCCCAGGTCAATGCTGTCATGGCAATTCCTCTTCTTTACATGTTATTGTAGTTGCTGGACTTCGGTGATGCCGGATCCAGACGAACGGCGACACTGTCACCGGATGTACCGACGGCGGCACCGGCCTCCTGCTCCAGTGGCGGTGGCACCGGCCTCCTGCACCGGCTATCTGCACCGGTGGCCTGCACCAGCTATCTGCGCCGGCGGCACCAGCTATCTGCACCGGCGGCCTGCACCGGAAAGTAAGGAGCGTGTATTATTTAGAATAGATTTTTTTTTGGTTTTTTACATACATTGCACGCAAGGAGGTTTGAAAGGGGCTTTCATGCCGGATATGTCATCAGACAGATCCCGCTGGCGGCCTCAATATGCTCTGCGTGATTATCTGAATATGCTTTGCAGATAAAGAGAAGGCACGAAACTATGGTCAAATGGTACGTATATACGCTCCTGCTGGTTTTAGGAGCGCCAATTTTTGGGAGTGATGCCGGCGTCAATGGTGTCATCGCGAACCCGAACGGCATGATGGACGGGGTGACGCCCGGCCTGGTCGCACGGTACGATTTTGACGGCAGCTGGAGGGACGTCAGCGGCAACGGCAACCACGCCAGGCCGCAGGAGGTGTGGCGCGGACGCGACGCCTTCACCTTCGAGCGACGCGGGTCGGCCCTGTTCCAGTCCACATCCAGCCAACTCCGGATACCGGTGAACATTACGCCGGGACGTATGCCGGAAATGACCTTCACCGGATGGATCAAGCGCCACGGCCAGCCCACACGCCCCATCCCGCGCATGAGCATCTTCTCCAACCTGGACAACCGAGCCGGACGGGCCCTGCGCATCCTGGAAGATGCCGACACCCGCCAGACGTCCCTCACCCTCTTCCTGGGCAATGAGGAAACGGATGCCCTGCCGGTGGACATGGACAATTGGGTCTTCGTCGCCGTCACCTTCAGCGAATCCGGCCAGATTGCGGCCATCCACGCCGGGGACGAAAAAATCACCGTGGACGGCAGCGCCGCGGCGGGTTTCACCACCGGCCGCATCGACCTGACGCTCGGACACTGTCCCTGGGACCAGCGCATCAGCTTCCAGGGCCTGATGGATGACGTTCGCATCTACAACCGCGTGCTCAGCAATGATGAAATACGTTTGATCCGCGACGCCCGGACCCCCGCTTTCGACCAATTCGGACACGATTACACCGCGTTCATCCCGAAACGGCCCGAAACGGTCGTCCGGAATCACTGGACCCACGACAGCCCGATCATCGGCTCGGTGGAACCATCCGACATTCTGTATGCCAACCGGGTGCTGCGGGCCGTCAACACCGACCAGGGTGCTACGGAAATTCCGCCAAACCGCACCCTGGTCAACACCCTGCGCCGCTCAACGGTTGGACACTGGGTCACCGGGCGCTACTATCCCTACGAATCCATCGAGGTGGATATGGATGACGGCCAAACCGGCTATGTGGCGCTGAGCGACCTGATGGTCGTGGACCTGTCGCACCCGGCCGCGATAACCTTCCTGCGCCAGCACCTGAATCTGTACACGCGATCCAGCCAGATCCTGACCCTGACCGCACTGCTGCTGATCCTGCTTTTCATGGTCTTCTACCCCGTTATTGATTCCAGGCTGCTCCGCCTTGGCTACAGCTATAACTCCCCGGGCGTGGCCTGGCCCGTCCTCCTCTTCCTGACCATGGGTTTCATTCTCGGCGTCATGTACCCCTTCACCGCGCCGCAGATCTACAACTTCCTGGAAACGCCACTTCTCTGGCCGGCCGGACACGAGTTCGCCGTCTGGTATCTGAGCATCATGATGGTGCT
>RECX01000147.1 GCA_007693825.1 Balneolaceae bacterium | reverse complement strand
AAGGCATCGAAGTGAGCACCTATAACGAAATCATGCAGGCACAGCAGATGGGTCAGCCCATTGAAGACCTCGGTGTGACAGAGAGTGACATCGAAAAATTTGAAAGTGCCCAGGAGCAGATTCAGGAGGTGGAAGCCCGCATGGAGCGGGACCTGGCTCAAGCCGTTGAAGAAGAGGGAATGGAGATGGAGCGTTTCCAGGAAATCAACATGGCTATCCAGCAGGATCCTGAGTTGCAGCAGCGAGCGCAGCAGATGATCCAGGAGATCCAGATGCAGCAGCAACCGCAGCAACCGGAAGGGTACTGATAACGAATCCTTTCAGAGTCAGCTGAATCTGAGAATGTGTTGAATCTGAGAACAAGCTGAATCCGAGATTACGTTTACTTACGGCCTGTCCCGATTACCCGGGACGGGCTTTTTTTTGTCTTGGAAACAAATTTGTGGCGTAATGCGGCAAAGTCGCCCTGAATAAAGCATAGAGGTATGCTGCGGTGACAGTGGTTTTCTGTCGGGGATGGTGGGTGTGCCGCCGGACAGTTCATAGGTTGCCGCAAGGTACTTCAGGTCAACGTTCCTGTCCAGGCGGACCTCCTTTCCGAATCCCTCTTTCCAGAGCAGCAACCGCTCCTCCTCCCCGGGGCTCTTGCCGGGCTCAGGAGCTGTTTCTGCCGGACGCAGGAGTGTTTCGGATCAGTTTTTTCCGAGTTGATGTGAAACCCTGATAATGCTGAATTCCGAAGGGCGCACGGCGGCTATGCCGATCTCAATGATCAGGCGGCCCTGGTCGACATCCTGCGTCGACATGCTCTCTCCGAGTCCGACGCGCACAAAAAAGGCATCGGACTGTGCGGTTCCTGCAAGAGCGCCGGCATGCCATAACTCGGCCAGGAACTGCTCTATCATGATGCGCACACGCAGCCAAACCCGGGTGTTGTTGGGTTCATTGACCACGAATTGGGTTGCCTTGCGGACCGATTCCTCGATATACATGGCAAGTCGACGGACCGGGATGTAACGCCACTCATTGTCGTTTCCCGCGAGTGTTCGCGCACCCCAGACAAGGGTGCCGCGTCCGTGAAAAGAGCGAATGGCATTGATGGATTTTCCTTCTGCCGCATCGACGTTCAGATGGGCCTGCATCACACCTGTGATCGGAGCGATGGGCTCCAGTACGGCACTGATGATGATGTTGGCAGGCGCTTTCCACACACCACGGTTACGATCCACTTTCACAAAGATTCCGGCGACAGCCCCGGAGGGCGGAACCACTACATATTCCTTTCGCGTGGTTGCCAGAAGTGACCGGAATATCTGCGGGTGTTTTACTTCCATTTCTGACATATCCCGTACATCCCCGTAGTCGACGGCAATTTCAGGTGGAGCCCCTTTGATGATGTGCCGGATATCATCGGAGCTTTTGTCCACTTCAAAATTGAATGTAGAACGCAAGAAGGGGTAGTAGGCGGCGCCGTATTCGAGGTAGTGCGAGCCGAGTGACTGGCGGAACTGGCTCAGGTTGGTCTGCTTGTCGTATTTGTCAAGAATGGTGAACCGGTTGCGGCATCTTTTGCACTGAGCCAGCGCTTCTTTTGCCACCGCACCGTATTCCTTGACTGTGTTCAGGGAAACGGCGTCAGGGAATACAAGCAGAGTAGGTTCTTTCAACTGCTCCAGCACCCGGACCCCACCCAGCAATCCGGTGCCATCTTCCGTGCTTCCTTGCATGATGTCATCCTGATATCCCCCTACGGAGACGATATAGCACGGGCCTCCGCCGTTGCTGAAGTACAATTGAAGACTGTTGAAAAACTTGTAGTGCGAAGGGACATCAAGTTGGATTTTTGATACGAACTGCCTGTTGGAAAGCTCTCCCCTGCTGTTATAGGTATCGGTGATGGTGAAAGAGAAGCGTTCAGGCTTGGGTCCGCCATACATTTCCCGGAATTCACGGAATGAGGTAATGCGCATCGGCTGCATGTGCAGGGACGCACCATCCCCGACCCTCTCGGCTTTCTCAGTGTATCCGACAAAGGCAGGTATCGCCGTCTCTACACCAGCTACTGATAGCCGCAGGGTGGATATTTCATGTACGTATACGCCTGGCTTCTTACTTTGCATGGTAAAGTAGGTAGATAAACTTCGTTGCAATATAATATATCCACCATAAATGATTTCTTAAATTTTATTAATCTGAAGCCTTTTTATGTGCGTCAACGTACCTCTTCGGGTTGGACCAGCAGTTTGCCGCGGAATCCTTTACGGGATGTAAGCGGGATGGCAAGGGTTCCGTTGGCATGACCGGCCGTGCGGCCCCGGTTTTCGCCCCATTCCTCATCCGTCAGGTTGTATCTGAGCCGCCATTTATCTCCGGTCCGGGTGGCATGCAGTGTGACTTTCTCCCGGAACAGGTTTTCTTCCGGTATGCGCTGCCTTGTAAACAGGTTGCCGCTGATACGGTATTCGGTGGATCGGACGGACAGGTCCACCGTGATGACCAGGGTGCGGCCGCTCTCGATTTTGGCCGTATCCAGAAACACGCTGAACAGGACCGGCATTTTTGCATTTCCGTCGCCCGATCTGCTGCTGCCTGATGCTTTTTCCCCGGGGAACAGATCGTCAAACTTGCGGAAAACGGCGGAATTGGTCTCCGTGCGGCGATCGCTCAGCCGGAATCGTCCGCCCCGCGGCATCACCGTCGACTCAATAAAATAGGAAGCCCTGATCTGCCTGCCCGATTCGTGTGCCTTC
>RECX01000006.1 GCA_007693825.1 Balneolaceae bacterium | reverse complement strand
AAACTTCAGGATGCCATTGACCAGGCCTACGAAAAAGGATACCTGGGGGAAAAAATCTTCGGATCGGATTTCAGCGTGGAAATGTACACTCACATGGGTGCCGGTGCCTATATCTGCGGCGAGGAATCTTCCCTGATGGAGTCGCTCGAAGGCAAGCGGGGTTACCCCAGGGTGAAACCGCCATTTCCTGCACAGCGCGGACTTTGGGGACGTCCCACAACCATAAACAATATCGAAACCCTCGCCAATGTGCCCCTCGTGATACAGCATGGCGCAGACTGGTATCTGGGCATCGGACCAAAAACACACCCGGGACCGGTACTTTACGGCATATCCGGACATGTCAACCGCCCGGGCGTCTACGAATACCCGGCCGGCATGGACATCATGACGCTGATCAACGAAGTTGCCGGCGGCATCCGCGGCGGAAAGAAACTCAAGGCCCTTATCCCGGGCGGCTCCTCAACCCCTCCCCTGCGGGCGGATATGCTGGAGGGAGTAACGATGGATTCCGAATCCCTTCGCGAGGCCGGATCCATGATGGGTACGGCCGGCATGGTGGTTCTGGACGAGGATACCGATATGGTGGAACTGATCTGGAGAATTTCCTACTTCTACGATCATGAGTCGTGCGGTCAATGCACACCCTGCCGGGAAGGCACGGGCTGGCTTGAAAAAACACTCCGCAAGATCAGGGACGGAAACGGCGAAATGAGGGACCTGGATCTGCTTCTTGCCATCTGCCACCGGATGGAAGGCCGTACGATCTGTGCCCTCGCCGATGCCGCTGCCTGGCCGGTGCGGTACTCCATCGACCGGTTCCGTGACGAATTTGAAAAGAAATGCAAAAAAACGGTGTACGCCGTCGCTTGATGTAACATCATCTGACCAGACATGCCTGAAATTTTTATAGATAACAAACGATACGAATTCGAGAAGCCGGGCAAGGTGCTTCAGTTCATGCTAGACAAGGGGATGGACCTCCCCTTTTTCTGCTATCACCCCTCGCTTTCCATTCCGGCCAACTGCCGGCAATGTGTCGTCAAAGCCGGTATGCCTGTTTTTGACAGGGAAAAAAAGGTCTTTGAAATTGATGATGAAGGCAACCGGGTAATCCGCTATTTCCCGAAACTCATGACCGCCTGCAGTCTCGATCTTGCGGACGGACTGGTCATCCACACCCATCACAGCGACGAACTCGTAAAGCAGGCCCAGGCCGACAACCTGGAATTCATCCTTATCAACCACCCGCTGGATTGTCCGATCTGCGACCAGGCCGGTGAATGCCCGCTGCAGATCCTCACTTATAAATATGGCCCTGAAGGGAGCCGGTTTGAGCACAAAAAAGTCCACAAGCCCAAGGCAATCCAGCTCGGGCCGCGTGTCATTCTGGATGCCGAACGCTGCATCAACTGCACTCGCTGCGTCCGCTTCACCGATGAGATCAGCAAAACCTACCAGCTTACCATCATTTCCCGCGGCGACAAGAACTACCCGATGACCGCCAACGACCAGGCATTCGACGATCCCTACTCGCTCAACACGGTTGACATCTGTCCGGTCGGTGCCCTGACATCCGCCGATTTCCGTTTCAAGGCGCGGGTTTGGGAGATGAACCAGACTCCGAGCATAGACATCTCCAACGGAAAAGGCTGCAGTACCTGGCTGTGGACACGTGACAATCTTGTAATGCGTGTCACACCGCGTTTCAATGAAGCGGTCAATGACCACTGGATGCCCGATGCCGGACGCCTGGCTTATCGGCAATTCAATGAAAACCGGATTTCCCGTCCGCATCTCCGCCCGGATGATGCCGGACAAGTGCGTACATCCTGGAACAACGCACAGCTGACCCTGCAGGAAGAACTCGAAAAAAATACCCCGGATGATATCCTTGTGATCGGCAGTCCGCATGCTTCCGTGGAAGACAATTACGCCCTGCGAACATACTTCGGCAACCTCGGCGTATCAAATTTCCATTTCGTCCCGCACATGACGCCGGGCGCGGGCGACGGATTCCTCATCTCCGACGATCAGGCACCGAATACCAACGGTGTAAGAGCCCTTGGTTTTGAGGAAATCGATGAAAAATCGCTTATCAAACTCATTGAAACCAGCAAACCGGCCATCGTCGCCATTCTGGATGACGATCTTCTGGGACGCACGGCACTGACACCCGAACATCTGGCTCCCTCATGGACCATCGTCTGGGGAACCAGCCACAGTGATACGACACGTGCCGCCAACCTGGTCGTCCCGGTGACAACGGCTGCCGAGCACGCGGCCTCCTACGTAAATGTCGACGGACGCATCCAGCGGACCGTACCGGCAAAGGAAACCCTGTACACCAATCGCCGGCTCAACCTGGAAATGTCCATGGGCCGCCTGGATCACTACGGGACAAAATTCGACAACTGGGTGACCGACGCCAACCGGGTCGACTGCATCCCCGCCTGGGAGTTTTTTACCCGGATGGAACCCGGGGGTGACACTACCGGATGGGAATCATCCCGTCAGATCATGGAAGAGATTGCCGGCACTTTCCGTACCTTCCGGGAAGTGTCCTATAATCGCATGGATGAGGAAAATGGCATTCAACTGAAACTGGAACAAGATTCGGAAGTAAAACCCGCATAAATGGACCCTCTACTTTTTTCAATACTGGTCATGCTCGCCGTGGTTCTGCTTTTTCTCCTCCCATCGGCAGCAGTTGCCGTATACGCGGAACGACGTGTTTCGGCATTCATCCAGAACCGCTATGGTC
>RECX01000007.1 GCA_007693825.1 Balneolaceae bacterium | reverse complement strand
TCGAGCGCGAAGCCATCAAACGTGAGAAAGACACGGAGAAACTCGACGAAATTGCACGTGAGCTTGCCGATTTGAACGAAAAATACAAGGAATTAAGAGCGCGGTGGGACAATGAGCGCGAGTTGATCCAGGGTATTCGCAGCATGAAGCAGGCCATTGAGGATGCCCGCAACGAAGCGGACAAGGCTGAGCGCGAGGGCCGGTATGAAAAAGTGGCCGAATTGCGCTATGGCACCATCAACAATCTGGAAAAGGAACTGGAGCAGACCAAGGAAAAGCTTACGGAATTGCAAAAAGACTCGCCGATGCTCAAGGAGGAGGTGGAAGCCGACCTTATTGCGGAAATCGTGTCGCGCTGGACCGGCATTCCCGTTCAAAAAATGCTGCAGAGCGAGCGCATGAAGCTGCTTTCCATGGAGGATGAGCTGCACAAGCGGGTAATCGGGCAGGATCTGGCCATTGAAGCGGTCTCGCACGCCGTGCGGCGTTCGCGGGCCGGGCTGCAGGACATTTCACGTCCCATCGGTTCGTTTATCTTCCTGGGCTCCACCGGTGTGGGCAAAACGGAGCTTGCCCGGTCACTGGCCGAGTATCTGTTCGATGACGAGCATGCCATGGTGCGCATCGACATGAGCGAGTACATGGAGCGGCACAGCGTGAGCCGGCTGGTCGGTGCGCCTCCGGGTTATGTCGGGTACGACGAAGGCGGACAGCTGACGGAGGCGGTCCGGCGCAAGCCGTATTCTGTGGTGCTGCTGGACGAGATCGAAAAGGCGCATCCGGATGTGTTCAACGTGCTGCTGCAGGTACTCGATGACGGGCGTCTCACCGACAACAAGGGTGTAACGGTCGATTTCACCAACACAATTGTGATCATGACCAGCAACATCGGATCGCATGAGATACGCAAGAAGATCGAGGAATCCGGGGGTGATGTCCGTGAAGAGGACCAGATCCGGCTGCAGTCGCGGCTCCTTGAGATCCTGAAGCAGACCATCCGTCCGGAGTTCCTGAACCGGATCGATGACATCATCGTCTTCCATCCGCTTGGCAAGGAGCAGATCCGTGTCATCGTGGACATCCAGCTGAAGCGTGTCGACACCATGCTGCAGAAAAAGCAGATTTCGCTGCGCGTTGACGATTCGGTGCGTGACTGGCTGGCCGAGCGCGGCTACGACCCGCAATACGGTGCACGTCCGCTCAAGCGGCTGATCCAGCGGGAGGTAACCAACAAGCTTGCCTCGCTGCTCATCGCGCGCAACTCGGATGAGCCCGTTGAATACGAAGTCGGCATCGCCAAAAACGGCAACGAGCTGACCTTTGCCGAGGTGTTTGACGATGTGAAGGCCTGGTCTGAGTAATGCTGACGTGAAACTTATATGGTGCCGACGGAGGTATGTCTGATACGGGACTGTTTTCGGTGTCGACGGAGGTATGTCTGACAAGGTACCGTTTTCAGTTCCGACGGAGGTATGTCTGGCAAGGTACCGTTTTCAGTTCCGACGGAGGGCCGGGCATTGACGCAGGGTTCTTCGGGCCCCGGGCCTGGACCGGAAAGCCGTATCTGCAACAAATAAACCCTTTACAGAAAGGTGATGACGCTATTGTTGTCGCCTTTTTTTATTTTCATCCGTTAGGCCGTCCGGATCAACCGGGCGGATCAGATGCAATCGTCTGATCATCACTTTGAAATCCGTGCCATGAACAACGACATTCTGCAGTCACAAAGAAACTCGGCCATCATGCTGATCCATTGTCCGGATAAAAAGGGTCTCGTGGCAGCGGTGACCCGTTTTCTGGCGCATAACAACGGGAACATCCTGGAGATCGATCAGCATGTGGACAAGCTGAGCCAGGTGTTTTTCATGCGGGTGGAGTGGGACCTGGACGGATTTCTTATTCCGGATGACCGGATCGAGGAGGAGTTTGCGAGGCATATCGGCACGCCGTTCGAGATGAACTGGCAGCTTTTTTTCCGGCGTGACCGTCCGAAGATGGCGGTGTTCGTGTCAAAGCACGGGCACTGTCTGCATGACATCCTGGCGCGTTACGACAGCGGTGAGTGGAATGTCGAGATACCGCTGATCATCAGTAATCATCCGGATATGAAACCCGTCGCCGATCGTTTTGGGATCGATTATCACCAGTTCCGGGTCACCAGGGAAAACAAGGCGGATGTGGAGACGGAGCAGCAGCAGCTCATCGGATCACATGGCATAGATGTGATGGTGCTGGCGCGCTACATGCAGATTTTGTCGGATGGATTTGTTTCCCGCTATCCGGGGCGGATTATCAATATCCACCATTCCTTTCTCCCGGCATTTCCGGGTGCCCGGCCGTATCATTCCGCATTTGAACGCGGCGTCAAGGTGATCGGGGCGACCAGCCATTATGTGACGGCCGATCTGGATGACGGGCCGATCATCGAGCAGGATGTGATCCATGTCAACCACCGGCATTCGATTGAGGATCTGGTGAGGAAGGGACGGGATCTGGAAAAGGTGGTGTTGGCCCGGGCGATCTGGTATCATCTGCAGCGGCGGACCATGGTGTTTGAGAACCGGACCATCGTATTTCAGTAGGAAGTGTGATTCAATTGGGTGCGTGATTCAATACGGTGTGTGGCAATAAAAAAGGGTGCCTCCGTGAGGAAGCACCCTTTTTTTTCCGTTTAAACACGGGGCGGCCGGTTGGGCCGCCCCATGTGCGAAGGAACGCAGTACACGCCCGAAGGCTGCATCTGCAAGCCCTTGCAGGCTTACTTGA
>RECX01000110.1 GCA_007693825.1 Balneolaceae bacterium | reverse complement strand
AGGCAATGGAGGAACGCAATGATTGACGTTAGTCCCGAACATATGGAAATCATCAGGGACATCCTTCGCAAGCGTGTGCCGGAATGCGAAGTCCGGGCCTATGGTTCACGTGTCAGCGGGAAATCCCGGCACTATTCAGACCTCGATCTTGCCGTGGCCGGAACGGAGAAACTCGACCGGGACACTGTTCGCCTGTTGAAAGAAGATTTCGAGAACTCCAGCCTGCCTTTTCGGGTGGATGTGCTGGACTTGCACCAAATCGACGAATCCTTCCGGAAAATCATTGAAAAAGAGTGCGAGATGGTTCAGTGATTACCCGGTTGCACGCAATTCTTTTTCAGATTTTCCAGGTTATATGAGCCGCCTCATCGCACCCGCCGCACCTGCAGCTCCTCATCCAGATCCACCACGGCCATCCCGATGCCGGGCGAGGTTTGCTGTTCGGGGTAAACAAAACGCAGGTCGCGTATGTACACCCGCCAGCCGTCGTCCAAACGGCGCACCTCGTAGACGGGGAACCGCAACCAGTTGCGAAAACCCTGCAGGTCCGGTGAGCGCAAGGCCGCCTCGGCGATCCGGTCCGGTGGCTCCAGGGGGACCGGATCCCAGGTGAGTTCAAAACTGCCCGGACGCATCCAGTTCACTTCAAACAGGTAGTAGTGGGTAGGCGAGGCCGCCACGCCCGTGCGCATCAGCGGCCGTGCCGGCAGCGGGTTGGCCATCACCTGCCGGACCTCAACCCCGTCCGCCGAGAGATGACTTCGCGCATGCATGGAGGTCAGGCGCGCCCCGGCAAACATGACGGCCACATAGAGCACGGTGGCCATCAGCAGTCCGAACGCAATCGGCTGCGCGGAATGGCGGTGCCGGCCCGTCCAGCGGACCAGCACGATCGCGGCAACCCCCGCCATCCACACGATTTTTGCAGCCCATGGCACCATGTCGGCCGAGACGACCAGCGCCGTGAGCGCCGTTCCGAGCACAATCCATCCGCCGATGCCCGGCCACGACTCCGACCGCGCCAGCACCACCCCCGCGCCTGCCAGCAGCCATATCCACGGATCGATGATGAACAGCGTGTCGCCGTAGAACCAGGTGTCATTGAACGGCATCAGCAGGCGGATCCCGTAGGTGTTCAGCCAGTCCAGCAACGGGTGGCTCCAGACGCCCAGAAACGCGATACCCAACAGCGTAACCGGCCGCATCGGCGGGCTGTGGCTGCTTGTGGATGGGAAATTCGGGTTGCGATTCCGGGTGGATGCGGACGGTGCCCGATCTCGCCGGCCCGACCTGCTGCGCCATCGCTGCAGCAGGCGGTCCACGCCCAGCATGGCGCCGGTCAGCAGGAACGGCCAGATCATGAGCGCCAGGATGCCGTGGGTCCAGCCCCGCCGTACCTGCAGGGCATAGTCCGAGCTGATGAGCATGGCCACAGCGTCCACATCAGGGATGTTCGCCCCGATGATCAGCGTGGCGGTCGCCAGCGCGGTCTTGCGCTTGAGTCCGGCCTCGGCCATGGTGGCCCCGAAAAGAGTATGAGCGAGAGGATCCATCGGTGTTGTGCCCGGTTTGTGCTGATTGTGCGGTTTGTGCTGATTGCCCGGTTTGTGCTGATTGTGCGGTTTGTGACAAGAGTCGCATGAGCGGGAGGATGTTACGCATCCAGCATACCTGCTGTCAGGTTGTCAACAGCGCCGCATGTCGGTTGCGTTCCGGAGTGGCGGTTTGATGAACATCGTACATCGTTCTTTCCAGCGCTGACATTTTTTCCCAAGAGGCTGTGGGAGTATCCCTGAAGGATCAAAACATTCTGAACTATGAATACATTTTGAACTTTCAATACATCTGGCATGATTGGCAGCTTCTTACTACCATTGTACATGATGAACCGAACATGACAGCCTCCGGCTGACACACAGGAGCATGATCATATCCTGTTATTTGAGATCATTCTGACCATAGAACCGAAGGTCACGAAGTGCCCAGTGAAACGCGTAAGCGAACCGAAGGTCACGAAGTGCAATCGAAATTTATTTAGCAGATGAAATACAAAAACTTTGACGAATTCTATTCCACCAGTGATGATCCCGGTTTTGGACGCGCGCCGTCTGTTGAACTGAAGGACTTTGTCGAAGCGACGGGGCTCACCGGGTCCGCGCTTGACCTGGCCTGCGGGGACGGAAGGGATACGCTGTTCTTGCTGGATAAGGGATTCGATGTCACCGCCGTCGATATCTCCCGGGTTGCGTTGGACAAACTCGAAAAGTACGCACAAACCCAAAAGCTGTCCGGCAGCCTGACAACACACTGCGTGGACATCACGGAATTCAAAGCCGGCAGGGATCATTTCGACCTGATCACTTCAGCAACTGGGCTGGACCATATCCCTCTTGAACAGACACGAAAACTCCTTCCATCGATCGTTTCCTGGCTGAAACCCGGCGGCACGCTGTATCTCATGGTGCACTCGACAGACGACCCCGGCTTCGCGTCACATGTCCCGGAACAAAGCGAGCTGACAAACATGATCAGGCATTATTTCCGGTACAATGAACTGCTGAATCTGGTTTTGGGATGCAATCTGAGGGTTGTCCGGTACGAGGAGAGGGTGGAGGACGATCTCACCCATGGAAAGCCGCACAGGCACGGGTTTGCAACCGTCGTTGCCCTCAGGCAGGAAAGCCGGTAGCCGGCATCGTTCGCCATCCGGGAGTTTCTGCACAGATCGGTGACGTACGTGCATCAGGCCTGATCGCCTGGCGGTTTTGACGGGTGGACAG
>RECX01000008.1 GCA_007693825.1 Balneolaceae bacterium | reverse complement strand
AGCCGCCCGCCTTCCGACCGCACGCTCATCCGCACAATATACACGCCGCTGGCCCACTCCCCGGCCCGCAGGCTCGCCCGGTGCCGTCCCGCCGGCCTGACGCCCTCATCCCGGTGATAAATCCGGCGTCCGTCGATCGTATAAACGGTCAGAACCACACTCCCGGGCTCAGGCATTTCATAGGGGATGACCGTCTGGTTGTTGAACGGATTCGGATAGTTCTGGTCGATGCGGAAGGAGCCCGGCAGATCGGATCCCCCCCGTGGATCGTCAGCGAACGTTCCGGTCGGCTCGAACAGGGCCGTCACGCTGAGGTCGCCGTCCGGGACGATCTGCAGCACCGAATCGGGATGGTCGGGAAACTCCATCCACCCAACAAACCGGAACCCCTCGGCTGGAACGGCGGCCAGCTCGACCGGGAAATCCCGGAAATAGACACCCGTCCACGGGTAAGCCTGCTCCGGAACACCGGGCGTACCGGGATGGATGTCCACGTCGTGGATGCGGATATGCCCGCCGGCCATGGATGCACTTCCACCATCCCCGCTGGTGTTTTTCCCGCCGGCATAGTGCCCGCCGTGATGACCACCCGCGTCAGATGCACCGCCATGCCCGCCGGTAGTGGTCGCCCCGCCACCATTTCCTCCCATGGCCCTGGCAACATTCGCCACGTACAGATCCACCCGGACCGTATCCTCCAGCTCCTCGAACTGCTCCATCATGTGCAGCCGCACGTGATGCGGACGGTTCTCGGCGAAGTAGTCCATCACGCGGATGTGGCTGCGCCAGGCCGACATGGTGGGCGGATAGCTCCACCGACCGATATGCTCCTCCATCACCGGGTCCAGCAGCTGCTCGTAATGGCTGATGTGCCCGACCACATACCCCGGCGAAAACGCGGTGTTCAGCAACCCGGCAAACCGGTTGATGAACTGACTGCGGAATTGTTCGTTCTCTAACAGCCTGCGCAGTTCGAATGTGGACCAGGACGGATTCGGCGCATCGGTGCTGGGCGTGCCGGTTGCAATGGCCAGCATGTTCAGATAGGTGTCATCATGCGGACGCGGCGGGCTGCCCTGGTGCCCGAAACTGAAGTCGGTGTCGATCAGCATGTAGCGCCAGCGTCCGTCGCTGCCCGAACCGGCACCCGGATCGTCCGGGTCGAACTCCGTCTGATGCCGGAAGTAATCCCGGTTGTTGCCCGGCCAGTCCTGATTGTTGGCGTAAATATTGGCGATGTTGTAGTCGATGAAGTTGTCGATGTCCAGCAGCGTGCCGACATGCGCGTAATGTACGCTGTCGGTGATATCATTCTGGCTGAGATAGTCACGATAAGCCCGAAAATGCGCGCTTGAGCCTTCTTTAACCGTCGCGAACCCGCTCATGTAGTCGATCCGGTCGGGATCAATGCCGTGGGCACGGGCCAGATAGTGCCGGTCGTACCGCTCCCGGATGTTCATGATGCCCCAGTACTCGCCGTTGATGAACACGACGGCCGGACGGTACGACTGCGTGTCGAAGTTCAGATGATCCACCAGCCCCTGGATCATCGCATCGCGGAACAGGGTGGTGTAACGGTAGAAATCCTGCCCGGAATTGCGCAGGATCAGCCGGTTGTAGGACGGATCCCGATGCTTGGACGCCAGCTCCCGCTCGCCATGCCGCGGATGGGCGTCCGGATGGTCAAAGAACGGATGCTCAAAGCGCGGCGCCCCGTACTCTCCGCGCGCATACAACCGCAGCGACTTCATGGCCAAAGCCCGCGACATGCCACCATGGATCCGGATCCCGATATCCTGCGCCAGTACCCGCTCCCCGCCGCTCTCGAAAAACTCGAAACTGGCCGGCCGCTCCCAATCCTCCCCGCGGTAAAAATAGTTGGCATACGGATTGCCCCAGGGCGGATTGAACCAGTTGTCCTCGTACCGCTTGCCGGGGATGTAGATGCCGGTTTCGTGATCGAACAGGCTCAGTGAATCGGTGACCAGCGAGACCACCGGCAGAGAGTACCGGGTGGATGCGGACTCAGGCCCGTCCCCCAGCACAAAATAGGTGTTCGTCACGATGCGGGAGGGCATGGCACCCTCACGGAAAGCCCGCACTCGCACGACCGTCGCCAGGTACGGCGGCTCTTGCGGCATTTTCCACCCGAAAGGACGGTCGGCCGCCTCCGGCGGGTTGGTCGGGATATAGGAAATCAGGTGCCCGGCAGGCTGCCGCATGGACACCAGCAGGCTGTCGTGCCAGACCGGGTCACCGGGACCGGGCTCGGATCCGTCCAGCGTATAATGCAGCGTGGCGCCGGGCCCGGCGGCGATCGAAAGATGGAAGGGCGCACCGTAAAAACCGCCTTCATGTGAGGGGACGGGATCGCTCGCCTGATCACTGTACGCAGGCGAGTGGTTGGAAGCGCCGGGCGTGGGCTGATCGAAAAAGTACCAGTCGCCGGACCCGTCAGGATAGCGTCCGTACGAATAGTCCGACGGAATCCGCGTGGGCGGGATCTCATCCACCCGCTCCCCGCTGAAATGCGTGAGCAGCACCTCCTCACCCTCCTGGGCGATGCTGAAACCGGTGTGCAGCTCGCCTTCGGGATCGCTGCGGTCCTTGCCCGACGCCCAGATCAGCAGGAATTCACCGGGCGCAATGGAAACACCCTGCGGTACCACCCACCGGAACGGCCGCTCGTAATCATCCGACAGGCCGTACCACCCCAGGCTCACCGTATCCGCGCCGGCATTGTACAGCTCGATCCAGTCCTCGAAGTCGCCGTCTTCGTCGGTTATG
>RECX01000214.1 GCA_007693825.1 Balneolaceae bacterium | reverse complement strand
CAGAATTTAATCATACTCCTGTGTGTCAGTCGGAGGCTGTCATGTTCGTTTCATGTGCTTAAAATCTTTGATTCATAAGGTCACATAGAATGTCCATGACGGTTATAATCATGCCCTTGAATGACGGGTTGCCGTCATGGGCATTTCATGGGAGTATAATATATGTAAAAAATATGTTACAGATAACCCTGATAAAACATAAGTGCCGTTGTATAGTTAAGCTGATTATCAACCTGATGCGTAAGAATCGTTGAAAGATTATTATTTTTACCCCATACCCAAAGATCAATTTGCACATGAATATCAGATCCCTCCTAATTACTGTCATCCTTTTATCCATGCCGGTCTTTCTTGTGCAGTGCGGAAAGGGTGATGCGGATCGAGAAGCAAACCGGCTTTTTGTCGAGGCGTACCGCCTGACGGAATCCGGCCAGCAAAGTGAGGCGCGTGATCCTGTGGAAGCCTACTCATATTACCGCCAGGCCGTTGAGAAAATTGACAATATAATTGACAATTATCCCGATACCCCACTCGCTGTCGACGTTGCACAGCGCCGTACCCGCATCGGCGATATCACTATCGGTCAATTGCGGGACAAGGTGCCTCGTTTCTCTGCGCTGGCACGGGCCATGGATGATTTTCATGAGTTAACGATCTATCTGATACAATTGGAGGATGAGCAGGATCGTGGCTTGCTGCATTTATCCTATGCCCGGCTGTTGTATGAGCACGGTCAGGAAGAGCGGCACGAAGAGGTTGTCAGCAAGGTTCTTCGCCAGGCGGACCGCCACTGGGACCGGGAGCTGATCGACCGGCTGTATCTGGAGTTGTCCATGCATTTCTCCAATATTTCGCGCTGGGAGCGAAGTCTGGAGGTATTGGACCGCATACAGGATCAACAGTTGCTCTATGAGGCGCTCTATCATCTTATTGCGGATGGTTACATGCGCGCAGCCGACGGAGGCCGCCTTGGGCGGATAACCACTTACCTTGATTATGTGGATCCGGTGAGCCGGCTCGCGCTGATCGATCGCATCTGCGATGACCTGCTGGCAACAGGCAACCGGCCCCAGGCTGTTTCGCTGCTGCAGGAAGATTTTCACGAACCGTCTGAAAACAGGGCCCTCGAGTATATTGATGTTCTCTCTCGCTTGTCAATGACACTGGCCAATCATGGGGAATATGATTACAGCCGAATTATTATCAAGCAAATTGAAAAGATTGATTCCAATTATTACGATTTTGCCAGGCGGGAACTTGCAACGGTCATCGCCCGGCATGGAGAACCGGGCGCAGCCGTTGACATGGCCGGTGATTTTGACCGTGAATATTTTCGGCATACGGCATTTGCTGCCATCGCAGTTGAGCTGGTCCGCCAGGACAGTCTCTCCATGGCCTTTTCCCTTATGGACCGCATTCCTGATACTGTAACCGAGAAGACACAGTCACTGCTCGAAATCGCATTGTTGATTGAGGACAACCAGGAAATTTCCGATTCGCTACTCCAGGTCGCACTGCCGCGCATTTCGGACATTTCATCCCCCCTCCTGAGATCAAACTTCCAAATCAGCGTCGCAGATGTCCATATTCAACGCGACCGCAGATCCCAGGCTGCAGAAGCCATGGAACAGGCGGAAGCGTATGCCTCAGAGGTTTCCGATGCGGAGAACATCAACCAGCTCATCACAACGATCATAAAAAGGTGGGTTGCATTGGGTCGGCCGGATCGTGCTCTGGACATTGCGGCCTGGTACCGGATGGACCATCCCTCTTTCGAGAGGCAGATTCCCGGTCTTTATGATTATGCCATCAGCCGTGGTTTTCATGATTTTGCCCGTACCCTTGCCGGAATGACCGACCAGAGGGCTTACTACCGCTATATGCTTATTTCGGCCTATCTGGATCGGGGCCTGATCTCCCAGCCAATGGAACATGCCTATGAAATCCGCAATTATTACTGGCGAACCCGCGCCCAGGCTTTACTGATAGCAGATTTAAAAAATAAAGTAAACCTGGCTACAGCAGAACGCGTGTCGACCGATGCACTGCTGACCATGCAGCGTATACGTGACAGATCGGATAAGCAGCGTGCATTTTTTCACGCGGCCTCCATGATGTCCGCGGCCGGAATCAGCATGGACCGGGAGCGAAGGCCAATTGTCATTGAGCTTCTGGGGCAGTTTGACATCTGACCCTGTATTGCGTACAAAATAATTAAAAAATGAAATCTCCCCTGTTATTTACAGTCATACTGCTGGCGGTCAGCTTGCTGCTGGCTGGTTCCTGCACACGTGCGGTAGTATATATTGACCAGGAGCCGGGCACGGGCGAATACATTACCAGCCATCCGGTTGGAAATGCTTCCCATCACCTGGAACGCATCCAGCGGTCCATCAAAAGGATCACCAGCACGTCCTACTATGAAACCTATCTTTTCGATCCCGACAGCCGTATCGCGCCTGATGATGTTGCCGGCTTACACTCACTGAGGCCGATTGCCGCAACGGTGATTCAAAGTCATACCACATCCTCCGGCACCGCCATTGTAATCCACAACCGCGATGATCTCGTCGGCATGGTGACCGCCCGTCATGTAATCACATCCCCTGACACACTGTATGAATACAGGGAAGCGGGCCGGCCCTACCTCAACAGTGTCACAATAAAAATAAATCAGGTGAACTGGCTTTTCGACGCCCCGTATGTCGGAACGTTTGAGGTTCTGGTAACCGATGATCTTGCCGATCTGGCATTCATAGGAACCCGTATTGATCCCACATCCCTGGATGTGTCCGTCAGAGAACAGTTTCCTGTGTTTCCATATCCGTTTGGTCGTCCGGACCGCTTGCGAATTGGAACTTTTACTTACAGTTTCGGCTATCCGAGAGGCTATCCCATGGTAACAACGGCCATTGTGAGTCAAGCCAGCCGCAACAGGCATCATTCTTTTGTAACAGACGGGCTGTTCAACCCGGGATTCAGTGGCGGAGCTGTTGTTGCCATCAACGGCGGCCTTCCTGCTTTTGAGTGGGTGGGGATGGCCAGGTCTACTTCCGCATCACGCGACTGGTATCTCGTTCCTGAAGAGGATGAGGCCAGGGAACATCTGGCGCAACTGCCTTTCACGGGCGATGTTTTTGTTAAAGAGGTGGCCACCATACATTATGGCATCACGCATGTCGTTTCGATCACGAAGGTACGGGAGATGCTGGAACAGAACGCGATCTATCTTCTTGGCCGAGGCTACAACGTGCTGCCATTGATCCAGGAACGCAGGTAACCGGCGGACAAGGCAGGGCCCTGTACCTGTAACTGCGCCTGTATCTGCACCATGATCCATAATATTTCCTGTAATGCCTGGATGGTATTACGCGGATCAGCGGAACATGGCGCGGAGATCTTCCACGGTCAGCGAACGGATGGTATATTTTCCCAATGGGTCACGGAAGGGCTGCTCGCAGGCAAATAGCTGATCCACCAGTGCTTCCATCTCCTCTTCCGACAATTTCTTTCCCCTGGGAATGGCGGCTTTGTTGGCAATCGCCAGAGCAATCCGCTCCTTTTCGCCCAGTGCAAGGGAGCGTGACATCGCCTTATACTGTTCCATGATGGACTCCAGGACATGCTGCTCATTGTCCAGGCGGATATCGGACGGTACCCCAAGGATCATGGCTGAATTTCCGCTGAGCACCTGCACATTGAATCCCATCCGTGTTATCACGGGATGCAGTTCCTTGAGCAGACTGAAATCGGTGGCAGAGAAGTTGATGGTTTTAGGAAAGAGCAATTGCTGGGTGCTGGGAAGTCCGCTTTCAGCTTCGCCCAGCACCTTTTCAAAGATGATCCGCTTGTGAGCAGCGTGCTGGTCCATGATGAACATGCCGTTGCGTGTCTGTGAAATGATAAACTGGTTGTGGATCTGGCTGAACCTGCTTTCGCGCCATTGCAACCGTTGCTTTTCGGCATGAAGTGAGTGGCTGCGCGATGCCACTTCATCTATTCTGTAATCCATTTCTACAGATTGCCCGCTTTTGTCTGCATCACTACGGTCTTCTTTATCGGGTGCTGCCCCCTCTTTTTCCTGTGGATATCGGTCATCGCCATAGAGCCGCGTTGCCGAATCGGCTGGAACGAATCCACCCGTTTTCCGGGAACCTCTGCCGGAAAAAAATCCTGCAGCAGCTGTGTCCCGGCCCTGGCCTTCAAAAAATCGCCGGAAATGCTCGTGTTTCGCTACTCCGGATGCGGGCATATCACTTTCAGCGGGGTCCCAGACAGGAACCCTCATGTGATCATTCAGGGCTTTTTTCACAACCGATCGCGTAAAGGTCGAGATCATGCGTTCATCTTCGAACTTAATTTCCTGCTTTGTCGGGTGCACATTCACATCCACACTCTCCGGGTCCACTTCGTAAAATAAAGCGAAGAAGGGAAACTCGTTCTGCTGCAGCCAGTCGCGATAGATTTCCTGAATGACATAATTGAGGTGACGATGATAAAAGGGTCGCCTGTTTATGAAAAGGAACTGTTCTCCCCTTGTTTTTTTCGCAAGTTTCGGGTCAGAGATCAGCCCCTGTATGCGCACCATGCTGGTGGATTCGGCCAGCGGGATCAGGCTGGCTTTGTACGATTTCCCGAACAGTTCGGCTACACGGGACTCCCGCTCCGCTGGCGCCAGGCGGTAGACGATTTCCCCGTCGGCGTCCAGGTCAAAAGCAATTTCAGGCCAGGCCAGGGCTGCCTGATGGAATATGAGAAGGATATGGCGGAATTCCGTGGCGTCCGTTTTAAGGAAGGCTCGGCGAGCCGGGACATTGTAGAACAAATTCCGTACGGTCACACTGGTGCCGTTGTCGGATGCGGCCGGAGCAAGCCCGACCTCTTCGCCTCCATGGACCTCGTACGCTACGCCTGCTTCATCTTCGACGCGTTTGGTGGTTACGGTGACCTGGGAAACGGATGCGATGGATGCCATGGCCTCCCCGCGGAATCCGAGAGTACGGATGTTCTGCAGGTCGTCTACGGTCTGGAGTTTTGATGTGGCATGCCTCAGGAAACAGAGCGAAAGATCCAGCTGCGACATTCCGCATCCGTTGTCACGAACCTGGATGAGGGTCCGGCCTGCATTTTGCAGTACCACGGAAATATGATCGGCTCCGGCATCAATGGCATTGTCAAGGAGCTCCTTCACCACCGATGCCGGTCTCTGCACCACCTCTCCAGCGGCAATTTTATTTGATACTTCCGGAGGGAGTAGTCTGATAAGTGAGGAATGATCGCCTGATGTAGCCAAAATACTTGTTTTGCTTCAGTCGGTTACGTAGCTGGATATTTAAAATGAGGTGATGATCAACAGGACCAGAAACAGAAGGAGTGCGTACAGCAGTATGGATCCGGCGGTGCCGCGACGGGTGATTCTGCGGAACTTGATGCGATCCGGCCGCATGGGGTTCGGCTTGTAGTACCGGTACTGGTAGTTGAATCGTTTATGCTGGGGCCTTCTGCCCATCAAAGGTGAAAGCATGATCAGTCAGGAATTTGCCTGGGGTTATGGATAATTGGCGCGGTTACCATGCACTTTGCCGTAGTCCGACATCCATCCATCAGATATACCGCAACTATAGATGGTAAAAACGGCTGCCACTTTCGGGTTATTCTGTCCTCTCAAAAAATCGGTCCGAATCGTGATTCCCCGGAGGAACAAGACCCTGTGCAGGGCAATATACTAATTATCACGGGCAACGGGAATCATCAGGCGTGCCGAATTTGTTGCATGTCTTTGGAACAACCCTGCCTGCAGTTACATAAAGTTTCTTATCTTTGGGTTCCAACCGCAAACAAAAACAATATCCTGGCATAATTATTTGATTATGAATTTTGAGAAAATTGTAATACCAGATGACGGAAAGCAAATAGTTTTACAACAAGACGGCACACTTTCTGTACCGGACAGGCCCATAATCCCTTATATTGAAGGTGACGGTACCGGCGTGGATATCACACCTGTCATGAAGCGAGTGGTGGATCTCGCTGTTGAGAAGGCGTACGGTGGCAGCAAAAAGATATCCTGGATGGAGGTGTATGCCGGTGAAAAGTCTGTGGATTTTTATGGTGGCAACACCTGGCTACCTGACGATACCCTGAATGCCATCCGGGAGTACCGGGTTGCGATAAAAGGGCCGCTCACCACTCCGGTCGGGGAAGGCATCCGCAGTCTGAACGTTGCGCTGCGCCAGCTTCTGGATCTGTATGCCTGCGTACGTCCCGTCCGCTATTACAGTGGCACCCCGAGCCCGGTCAAGCAGCCCGAGCTGACGGACATGGTGATTTTCCGTGAAAACACGGAGGATATTTATGCCGGCATCGAGTATCAGAACGGAACACCTGAGGCCGACAAGGTGAAGAAGTTCCTTATAGAGGAGATGAACGCCACCAACATCCGCTTTCCCGGCAGCTCATCCATTGGCATCAAACCGGTTTCAGAGGAAGGCAGCAAGCGGCTTATCCGTTCGGCCATTGAATATGCGCAGGAGCATGGCCGCAAGAGCGTGACGCTGGTCCACAAAGGCAACATCATGAAATTTACCGAAGGCAGCTTCAAAAACTGGGGTTACGAGCTGGCCAAAGAGGAGTTTGGGGCTAAGGAAATCGATGGCGGGCCATGGTGTGAGCTTCCGGATGGAATTGTGATAAAGGATGTGATCGCCGATGCCTTTCTGCAGCAGATCCTTACCCGTCCGGCCGAATACGACGTCATAGCCACGCTCAACCTGAACGGTGATTACATTTCCGATGCACTTGCTGCGTGTGTCGGCGGGATCGGCATTGCGCCAGGGGCCAACATCAATTATCAGAGCGGATTTGCGCTTTTTGAGGCCACGCATGGAACGGCTCCCAAATATGCCGGAAAAGACATGGTGAATCCGGGGTCGCTTATTCTTTCAGCAGTCATGATGCTGGATCACCTGGGATGGCCGGAGGCTGCCCGTCTCATTGAAAAAGGCATGGAAACGGCCATCAGCAACAAGGAGGTTACCTATGATTTCGAGCGACAGATGGAAGGTGCCACATTGCTGAAAACCTCGGAGTTCGGCGACAAGATCATCTCATACATGTAATACAGAGCGCTGCATGTAACACAGAACTCATTCCGTCTGCCGGATCTGCATGCGCATGGCCTCGTACAGTTCTGCCTTGTCGTAGGCTTGCCTGATGTAGCAGCGAACCTGGCCGTTTTCACTGTGCCACGAAACCGACCTGGATCCGGCAGGGATGTGCTCTGGTTCTGACTCTTCATTTCCTGTTGCATAAAGCCGTATAAGCATTTCTCTACGCTCCTTTTCAGCTCCTGGATGTGCTGACTCCTCCAGTACATCCACCCCCTCCTCTTCCAGCAGCAGAAAAAGGATATCTGTGAGGCCCTTGTTTCTGTACTCTGCAAAGGTCAGTTCCGCGATGGCTTTTGCATCGGATGAATCAGCGGCAACGGCAGCAGCGGAGACGATGAGCGAATCCCCGGTTATCTGCACGGGTTTCAATGGATCGTGCCATGCGGGCAATCCGGTGATTTCCTCAGGCTCAGCCGGGATCCCGGCATCTTCAGTGACTGCCTCGTCCTCATCATCTACAACGGCTTCACGCAATTGCGCGCAGGACTGGAAAAGTGACAGGCTCAGGGCCAGCATGAGGAATAGATGGAAATATTGTGGCATGGTTTGGCTATGCGTTTGCTTTTTCTGCCGTTTGGCAACTACCCTGACCGGGCAATGTTGATTTGATACATCAGCCACCTGTAAAATGACTATTCGTGCTGTTGGACAAAGATCTGTGGATGGCAATGGATCCTGGATGAGAATTCATTAAAAAAAGTCAATGTGCGGGAATGGTGATTGTGAGCGTGCGGGATTCCCGAAGGACATGAACAGCAATTTCCTGACCGTCCTTATTTTGCCAGGCCGCAGTGAATTGATCCAGAGATTCCACGGGTGTTTCTTCGACATGGGTAACCACGTCTTCCTCCCGGATTCCTGCCTCATGGGAGGCGCTGCCCGGTTCAACCCTTACGACAACCAGTTCGTTGCGGGACATTTCTTCCAATATGGCCAGCTCGGCAAGGGTGAATCCGGCATCGAAGGATTTCTGCGGCACACCCGATTCTGTTTCGTTACCGAAGTCCATGGGTTGCGGTTGCGGAGGTGCCGCACTTGCCCATTCCCGAATGGTTTCATCTTCAAGTCCCAGCAGCGGAAACCGGAGCTGCTGATCTTTTTTATTGCGCCAGACGCTAAGTGTAACCTCCTCGCCGGGTCGCATCAGTGCAATGCGTTCCTGCAGACGGTTTGCGGCATCAACAGGAAAATCATTTACGGCCAGAATGACATCTCCCCTTTTCAGTCCACCCAGGTCCGCACTGCCACGCGGCACTACACTTCGCACTTCCACGCCACTCACATGGCTCAATCCATGCCTGCGTGCCTGTTCATACTCTACGGAGGCAATCTCAACTCCAAGAAATGCCCGTTGCACAGATCCGAATTCGATCATGTCCTGACCTATTTTCATGGCCATGTTGACAGGCACGGCAAAACCATAGCCCTGGTACGTTCCGCTTTCCGAGGCAATGGCCGTGTTGATTCCGATCAGTTCGCCCATGGTATTTACCAGTGCTCCGCCACTGTTGCCGCGATTGATGGCGGCATCTGTCTGGATGAAGCTTTCGATGCGCATCCGGTCGGAAATGATATCCACGTCGCGGCCGACAGCGCTCACGATACCCGCGGTTACGGTGGACCTCAGACGGAACGGGTTGCCGACCGCCATGACCCAGTCGCCGATGTTCACATAATCAGAATTGCCTATGATGATCGGGCTGGCGTCGCTTGTTTCGATTTTGATCACGGCAAGGTCGGTTGACGGATCACTTCCAACAATGGTGGCCTGATATTGTCTGCGATCGTGGGTCATGACCCGGATCCGGTTATCCGCACCCTGAATAACATGATGGTTGGTCAGGATATAGCCGTCGCTGGATACAAGCACGCCGGATCCAATACTTTGGGCCCTTCTTCTTGGAAGAAACCGGTCCCAGAACTGGTTTTCAAAATTATGGTGTTCATCATCGGGAACGGCCTGCTGCATGGCGATTTCCGTTTCGATGTAAACCACGGCCGGGATCACACTTTCTGCGATATCCCGGAAGAGGGTTGTCGGGCCGGAAAAAACGGGCGCCGTGAGAGAATCGACGGGAGGAGCGCTTCTCAGAACCTCCGTGTAGCGCACCTGGACCCGTTCGGGAGGAATCCAGTTGCCCCGCATGATCATCATGAGTACGCCCAGCAGCATGCCTGTAAGCAGGATAAGGACGCCTGTAAGCAGTTTTTGATGGAATGGCATGCTGATCAGAGAATTTGTTCAAAAATGGCGTCTGATCTTCTTCCTCTGATACCTTCCAGGTGGAACTGGAAGTAGGCATCGAGATGATGGATCAGATGTTTTATGTCTGGTGCGGGGAAATCGGTGTTCAAAAGCCTCGACTTTTTTCCGTCAGCAATATAACGGAAGTACTCGCCCTGAGATTTTGTGAGCCCGAAAGACATGCCGTGATCGGGCTTGACTGTGACACAGCCGCTTTCCACGTTCAGATAACAAGGGAATTCTGTTTGCGGTTCATTTACGGTATGCCTTAACGTGGAGCCGGACAGATCACTGGAGCCGGACAGATCAATGGAGCCGGGCAGATCACTGGGGGCAGGCAGATCACTGGGGGCAGGCAGATCACTGGAGTCGGGATGGACAGGTGACTGTCGCTGCATCGTGGATTGCGGCAGTTGCAGGGATATTCCAATACCGCTGATCTGTGCCATGCGATACTGGATATAAGGAAACAGAAACCGGGGGCTGGACTTGCTTTCATGCAGCCAGGCAAGAAAATCGGCCAGGAACAGGTGCATGTCCGGCATGGGCTCATATTCGTGGCAGAGTTGTTCGGACAGTTCCAGTGCGGCCAGGCTTATGGCCATCTTTTCCATGTCCTGTTGGATGCGCCAGGTAGGTTGTTTCTGGGAAACATCGCGCAGGTTCTGGATTTCACGGGTTGATTTGTGGTAGTAGGATACCTCCAGAATGGCTCCGGGCTGGAGCAGCCCTCCAAACCTGTTTTTGTTCCGTCTGGCTCCACGGGCCATAACAGGGATTTTTCCGTGCTTTTCGGTAAGCAGAGTTACAACAAGGCTGCTTTCACTGAAGGAAACCGTTTTGAAGACAATGGCCGGGGTGTCGGTGATCATGACGGTTTTTCAGGCTGATGTATTCGGTCTGTTGTTACCGGGCTGTGGAGAAGTCGCTGTTTCAAAACCTTATCCATCCCTTATTTTCAAGAAGTTGCACCAGCGACGGAAGGTAGGTCAGGGCCGAAAAAAGGGTCAGTCCGATTCCCACAACAGCCAGAACACCGATCGAGGTAAGGCCGGGGTGGTTGGTCAGCAGAAGCCCCGCAAATCCGAGCATGGTCGTAAAGGATCCGATTGTAATATGCTGGCCGGTACTTTTCAGCACGGCGGACATGCTTTTTCTTCCCTCCTCTCTGTAGCGGCTTGCCAGGTGGACTCCATTGTCATTGCCGATGCCCAAAATAGCAGGCAGCACGACAAGATTGTACATGTTGAAAGAGAGTCCGAGCATGATCATGGCGCCGAAGGTCCAGCTCAGGCCAATAAGCAGGGGAAGCATGGCTATTATCGTCCAGCGAAAGGAACGGAATCCGACGTAGACCAATATGAATATCATGATGAAGGTCGCAGCAACCATGTACGGGCTTTCGTCCCTCATCAGTTCCAGCATTTCGGCAGCCACAATGGAGGTGCTGGCGGCGTGGTAGGTACGGCCGTCGCTGGTTTCGATAACCCCGATCTCGTTTTTAAAGGCGATGGAATTTCTTCCGTCTGAGAGACCCACTGCGGGATAGACCATGACAAAGCGGCCAATTTCTCCGTCCCTGGTGACAAACCTGTTTTTAAGGAAGTCCGGCACATCATCCACGCTGAGGGGTTCTCTTACCCGGGACGCCCGCTGCAATATGTCGATATATTCGCCTTCCACGTCCTGCATGAAAGGATCGTTGAGCAATTCCCTTATTTCGGCAATTTTGGCAAGCTTGATATCTTCTTCGGCCTGGTTGACAGGAAAACGTTCCTGAAGGGCTTCAACGGCAAGGATGGTAGTCTCAAGATTGTTTTTTTTCTTTTCCCGAATGGTTTGAAGGATAAGCCGTACTTCTTCATCCGTGTCGGCCAGGATGTAGGCCGGGTTGCGGCGTCCGGTGGCCTGATCGATATCACCTCTCAGCTCACGGTATTCCACGTATTTAGGAAACTCTGGTTCCAATTCGCCAAAATTGTATTCGAAATAGAGTTTGTCTGTGTTGAAAAGTACGAGTGCGACGATGAATGTGCCGGCGATGAATATGGTGCGCGCAAACGGGAACGGTGCCGCTTCACCGGATTTCGTGTGTATCGGGTACAGATTCTTGTTGATGAGGATCAGACGGTAACGCTCAAAGATGACAATAATGGCTGGCAGGACGAAGAGCATGGAGAGGTACGCGAGCACGATTCCGGTTCCTGAAATGAATCCAAATTCGGAAAAGCCGCGAAAATCGGCAATCATAAGTACAAAAAGCGCGACTGCCGTAGTGGTGGCACTGGTCATGATTGCGGCGCCGGTGCTGTCGTAGGTCTGAAACAGGGCACTGCGAACGTTTTCCCCTGCGGACCTTTTTTCCAGATACCGCGCATAAAAATGAATGCCGTAATCGATTCCCAATCCAAAAAGAATCACAAACAGGACCGAGGTCATCGTATTCAGTGTGCCGAGTGCAAAATAGGCGATGGCAAACGTGATACTCAGGCTTATCAGAAGCGGTATGCCGATCACCATGATGGGAACGGGAAAGCGTATCAGATGGTCGAAGAGCGAATGCCTGCGGTGTCTGAAGTGTCCGCGGCGGTAGTTGATGATCAGTTTGATCATGAAGTAGAATCCTACAAGCAGGATCACTGCGGTGATGCCGGACCCGAAACTGGTGACAACGTCCCTTATGATGGAGTCGAGTTCCATAAGGTGTCTTTCGAGTCGACCTCCGGCAACGGCGACCATTTCCGGATGGTAGGAAGCCGGATCCATTTCGGCGATCAGTTCCCCGAATGCTTCGAACAGGTCGCTGATGTATGTGAGGTCGCTTTGAGCCCCGGTCGGGAAAAAGCTGAGCACGAGACTGGAACTGTCCTGGTTGACGGGATATTCCGACGGGATGAGTTCATGATACATCTGTTCAAATTCCCGGAGCCGTTCATCTTCTTCTTCCTCCTCGTCGTCAAAATCGTCCTCGAAATCAATGAAAAACGGATTGGCCTCAAGGCGAGCCTGCTCAAGCCGTTCTTCAAGGAAATCGATCACCTGGCCAATTTCATCCTCCGTGGAGAGATACAACGCATAGTCCTTGAGTACTTCAACATCGCGCCGGTACTCATAGCGGTTCACGAAATTGTCATCAAGCCGCGGGTAGTACAACTCCATAGCCCGTGGTATGAGTGCCTCCGCAAATGCTTTGTTTGCTTCGAAATCAGGAGAATTGATTGTTACTTCAAGCGGGGTCTCCCCTCCTACGGTATCACGCAGGCGTTCCAGTGCCTGAACGCTGTCGTAGTGATCCGGCAGCAGACTGGCAAGATCGGTATCGATTACAAGCCTTGTGGCATAAAAACCGGCTCCGATTGCAATTAAAATGGATAAGGAGAGTACTGCAAAGGGGTAGCGGTAATTGATCATTACCAGTGGCCTGAGCAGGGCGAGCAATGTTCTCATGAAAGGAAAATGCGTTTATACAAAAATCGATATTGAAGTTACAAAAAAATGTTGAATTTTAAGCCGGCAGCAAGTTGTGTGACTGCGTTGCCGGTCGGCAGGGTCCAATGGAGAACAAAACAGGCTGGTACCGTAATACAATGCAGGAACATACGTTTCCTTAGATGACCGTGTCTGATCCGGTAGTTCTGATTCGGACGTGAAGTGGACCTTGCGATTGTATGAATGTAAACGTAAGACCGGGTCGACCGGTCTTGCTGTAATATCCCGATATCATGTTATCACAATACCGATTGAAAAGTATTACGTACAAAACCGTCTTGTATTTTAGCATAAGTACATTTCTTGTGCTTTTGCTGTCCATTCCGGGCCTCAGTTATGCCGGGGTCAAGAACATGCAGGAAGAATCCATCAGGCCCGGCATGCCGGAAGGTGATCTGAGGCAAACCGGGTGGGCTGACATGCTCCCCCATACCATGAGCGGAGACTACTACAACGAGTTCTGGAGCTACCACATCTTTCTCGAAAATGACCTTCATCTGCACCTGACTTTTTCGCTTGCCAACTTTGGCAGTTTCAAAAGCCCGGTGAGCGGCGGCAAGCTGTTCGTGTCCAATTTCAAGGGTAATAACTACAATGTGGCCCGTGAGTTTGCAATTGAGCATCTGGTCATAGATGAGGATCGCAACAAGATCCGTCTCCACCAGGGCCGTGAAATCTATCTGTCCGGAAAACTTCCATACGAACACCATATCTATTACCGGACTTCAAAAGATGGCGTCAGCTACCTTGTGGATCTGGATTTTCACGATATCCACCAGGGATATACCTGGGGGGATGGTGTATTTCGCCTTGAAAGTGAGGATATGGGCATTTTCGTGCACATCCCGCGTGCCGAGGTGACCGGCATCGTAGCCATCGACAATGACACCCTTGAGGTGAGCGGCACAGTCTACATGGACCACACGTTCCAGACCAACCTGTCATCCAAAGTGGTCAACAAGGGGTTCCGGCACATCACCCACACAGACAGCGGTTTTCACATCGGTTATTACCTGGTTCCCAAAAAAAAATCCCGTGCCGATGTGATCGGCCTTTCGCTTATCCGGGAAAATTCGCCCACCATACTTGAGAAGCCGAAGCAGATTACCGTACTCGATTCTGACCGGATTGGCGGCCGGTCCGTTCCGCGATATGTGGAAGTGGTATTTGACTCGGGAAACCGAAGCGTATTCAACAGGCAGGAGGATTATCAGCATGTCTCCTTCCTTGAGGAAATTGGCGGCATCCGCCGAAGGCTTGTCCGCAGTTTTCTGGGCGGCGAGGTCATCGAATATGTCGGAACCGGGAAAATGGATGGGAGTATCCCGATAAATTACAATTTTTTCCTTGTTCATTGAGTCGTACATTGGCCCTACAAAGTATTTGATACGAGAATAAAGAAAAATGCTGAAAACGGGATGCAGACGACTGGTATCACCTGGAACGGATTTCCGCACAGGCATCCTGCCTGGATCAGGGCTGCGAAGCCTGTTGCCTGTCCGCTTTCCTGATGCATCCGGACAATCACGTTTTTTTTCTCTTCCGTATATTGGATATCTTCCGGATGGCATGCCCGTTTCCGGCTTCCGCAACAAATTCAAATGGCATTTGAGCAGTACATTGAAGAATCACGAACATTGAATCTCTTCACTTCGATCACAGTCGAGGAATCATGAACATCGTATATGTGCAAAGCTATCCTGTCTACCATGATCTGATTGACGAGCATGAGTTTGTAGAAATGGCAAACCGTGACAAGTGGATGCCGGCCCTTACATCACAGAGAGGGTATCCTTCGGAACTTTGGGCGGGCGGCAACCAGACCATGGAGACCGAATGGCAGTACGACAATCTGCCGGGCCTTCCCGTCCGGATCTTCAAAACGGATCAGACTGATGGTAAAAGCCGGAATCACACCTCGCGGGCCTTGATACAAGCGGCAGCGGAATCTGGCGCCGATTTTTTTGTGATCAATGGAATGGACGGGGGAATCGGTATTCAGCTGGTGCGGGAAGTGCTCATCCCCAAAGGAATCCCCTATGCAATCGTCATCGGCGGCGAATGGTATCATCCCATCGTCAAGCAAGCCGTTGCCGTACTTTATGAAACAGAGCATCAGTTTCAGCAGCTGACCCGTCGCACCATTCGTTTCTGGCGGACTGTCGTGCCGGAAAAGAAAATGATCCATCTGCCAAAGTCTGTTGATACACGGCATTTTGCTCCTGATGCAGAAACAGAAAAAACACATGATGTGATCGCCGCCGGACGTCTTATCTCCAACTACAAGAATTATCAGGCTCTTTTCGAGCTTTCAAAAAAACGCAAAGTCGGTGTCATCGGGGGCGGACCCATGCTCCCACTGTTCCGGAGAAAATATCCGGAAATTTCCTGGTTTGGTCCGGTCGCCTATGCTGAAATGCCGGCATATCTGAACAAGGGAAAAGTCTTCTTCCACAGCGGATATCGCGACCACTATCCCAGGACCATATCCGAAGCGGCTGCCTGTGGTGTGCCTCCCGTTGCATTTGATGATATCATCCAGAATGATGTTATTCCTGAAAAGATCGGATTGCGTGTCTCCAAGAATAATTTTGTAAGCAGAATTTCCGAATTGCTTGATAATTCTGAAGAATTGAAACGGAAATCCTCAGCGGCACGGGCTCATGCCGAGAAGAACCTTCATCATCTTTCCTCGCTTCCGGCTATCCGGGAAATGATTTCAAGGGTACATTCTTCGCGCAACGCATCGGGATGATACACCATGTGCGCAGATTGCTCATCTCAATGGTGATTGACAGATATCAAATACTTCGAAATCAATTAAAGAGACTCGCACTGATCCTGAACATTCGGTTCTGCGGTCCATAAACAGAACAGTTCAACAATCGGGATTCCCATGGAACAGAAACGAGCACTTGTCAGTTGCCTGTTGCCATCTGGCACCAATGCCGGACAGCTTGCGCGGGCAATTCTATGCTACCAGCAGCAGACATGGAAAGACAAGGAACTCATAGTCATAGATGATAAACCCTGGGATCTGGCCCCGTTGCTCGAAGATATACCGAACGGGGAGTTGCAGTATATTCGCAGCGGTACGGGAAGCAGCGATGACACGGATCTTGGAGGTGACCTGGCCAGAATCAAGAATTTGGGACTGGAGAAAGCCACAGGAGAGTTCGTCATCCACTGGGATGCATCAGACTGGCATCACCCGGAGCGGATCCGTCACCAGGTAGCTGGCATGGAAAGTGATGTCAGGATAAGCTGGATGGCAGGCACCTTGCTGCATATTGATCATCCCGAATTGGTTCATCACCCGTATGTCGATACCCCAAAGGGTGGATACAGTGGGAGCCTGATCCATGTCAATGATCCGGCAAAACGGTATCCGCCGGGTCAGCGCGATCCGGATCGTGCATTTCTTTCGTTATGGGATACCAATGAAGCGCGTAAAATGGACGCCTCCGATGCGTGGCTTATTGTAAGGTCTTTACAGGGCGATTCACGTAATCGCAGGCGTTTTTATGCCGGCTTGCGCAAAGGAGCGGGCGATTTTACCCGCTGGATGTGGGTCAAATTACGTGGCCGCGACCGCTTGTCCCACCCGCGGTTCCGGTTGTCGGCTCAAGCGCAGATAAGTTTTCGCAGGTACCTTCAGGAGTCACGTAAAATGGGACTGATCACATCGATCGCATAGCGGTATTTTTTTACGATCGTGCGGGGATTCAACAACAGCTTCTGGTTTGTTTGTCACAACATCAGGCCCGTTCTGTCACAACATCAGGCCCGTTCTGCCACAACATCAGGCCCGTTCTGCCACAGCATCAGGCCTGTTCTGCCCTGCGACGCAGATTGTCGATCAGCGCATCATATCCCCTGCGACGGATAATGTTCTGAAATGATCTTCGGTAGGATTCGGCCGTCCACGCATGATCGATGGACATGTCCGTGATCACCCACTCACCATCCCGGTTGAGCATACGGTAAAGCACTGGTATGCGGTTGTTGTTGTGTATGGCAGTTGTAGTGACCTTGGCGTCGTCACCATCCACAGTGATATCTTCATAGATTACCTCCGCGCGGTAGATGTCGAGCTGCTGCAGCGAGTGGTCGCGTATGATTCGCGAGAAAAGGTCGACAAACTCGTCCTGCTCTTCCCTGTCCAGCTCATCAAATTTATCTGCGAGCGCATATTTTGCCATCTCGCGATAGTCCATCATGTCATTGACAATGCTGCGGAGTTTTTCCCGCTGTTCGTCAGTGTACTCTGTCCCCTCAGGGCCAAGCAATTCCTTGATCTGGTTGTCACGTTCTTCAAGTATCGTTCTGATTTCCTGCTCCTTGGCGGGGTTCGCGAAAGCAGATGCCGCAGAAATGAGACCTATGATGCAAAAAAGAAGGTATTTCATGGGGGATTGAATTTAGGTGCTACGGGGTGATTCGGGTGATTCGGGAGTTTCGGGTGATTCGGGAGTTTCGGGGGGGTGGATAACGGATATATAACGGAAGACCGCTGCGGTTATTTATTACTCATTTATACGAAGAGAGCCCGGATAGGTTCGATTCAGGGAGCGAGTGCGGGCGAGCTGGCAGAAGAACAAACGGTTACCGGGCATCGGCATTTTGCGTCAGCTCGCTGACCGGCAGACCGGCGGATCGGTAAAGGCGTGCCATTTTCAGATTGAGATCAAACGTCAGCTGACTTATTTCCAATTCGAGTTCCATCTTCTTTTTAACGGCATCGAGCAAATGTCTCACATTTCCAAAACCAATGTCCAGGTCTATCTGTTCGGTACGGACCCATTCGCTGCTGATTTCCAGTGCACTCAACCGGCTCTTCCTTCGGGATTCGGTTATTCGCGCATCACGGTAATGGTCGCTCAGCTCGATCAGAATTCCATCGGTGGCGGCATCGTGAAAGTCATCAAGCTGGCGCTTCTGGATGTGCGTGCGTTCTATCTGATTCCGCGTCTGCCAGAAATTAAGGTTCATCTGAAAACCGAATCCAGCCCGGGCTGACAGGAAGTTGGTGTTATTGCGAATAAAGGGATTGTTCTGCCGGGGACGATTCGGCGTGTATCCGAAGCCGGCGCTCACACCCAGAAACATGGCGGGATAGTATTGCGCCCGTGCAGCTTTGAGGCCATGCGAGGCTGCTTCACTTGCAGCTCTGATTCCTTTGAGTTCTGCCCGGTGGAACAGCGCGCTGTTTTCATAAAAGCCAAAATCCTTTATGGATACCGTAACAGGGTCGAAAAAACGTTCGGCTGGCAGGTATACGCGATCCGGACCGCTGGCCAGTACAAGGTTCCAGGATCTGCTGACGAAATCACGGGTGTGCTCCATTTCGGCTACTTGTGCTTCGAATTCGGTCTTCAGTATGTAGAATTCAAAAACGTCTTTTTCCTCTATGGTTGGGTCCCCTTCCTCCCGGAGCCGCTCCAGTTCCCTTTCCACTTCATTGAGCTGCCTTTGCGCTTCATTGATCAGGCGTTCCAGGTCGGTAATCAGCAGGGCGGACTGGTAGAGTTCAAATAGCTGTAAAACAAAGGACTCTTTTTGAGCATCGAGTTCGTAGCGTGCGGCCTGGGCTCCTTTTTGTGCGGCGCTGACCAGGTTGCCGATGGCTCCCCAAGTGTAAACAGGCTGGAGGCCACTGATCTCTGCCTGGGTGAAGATCCCCCAATCCTCCCAGTCGTTTTCAAGTTTGGGATCCAGGTAATACTGACCGGGAGTAATTTCCGGATCCCTGGATTTGACGCCGGGAACCAGGCCGTGTGCGGTAGTCAGGTTCAGGCTGGGAAGCACCCTGTTGGCCCGGGCCTGCTGGATTCTGTTCTCTGCCAGGCTCACATTTTTCCGTCGGGCATCAAGATTGGCCGATTTGTCTTTAGCTATGGCTGCAAATTCTTCAAACGTGATGCGAATGGTATCTCTTTCGGCAGCTTGTGCGGGGGCATACGCTGCCACAAAGATGGGCAGTAAAATCAGTCCAAGGAGATTAGTCGGGATTTTCTGCATGGGATTTGTGATTGCAATGTGCAAAAAAAAAGCTCCATTGCGGAGCTTTATGAGCGGAGAGAGAGGGATTCGAACCCCCGGAGCCTTGCGGCTCAACGGTTTTCAAGACCGCCGCATTCGACCACTCTGCCATCTCTCCGGGAAAGCCAAAGATACAAAATTATTCCTTTAACGCTTCAGCACCAGAAACTATTTCAGAAATTTCTGTTGTAATCGCAGCCTGGCGTGCCTGGTTGTATTTCAGCTCGAGATCGCTGATAATCTCACCGGCATTTTCAGTGGCGCTGTCCATTGCCGTCATCCGCGCCCCCTGCTCCGCGGCAAAGGATTCCAGGGAAGCCTGCCATATCTGAATATTGACGAACAATGGCAAAACGACAGCAAGAATCGATTCGGGATCCGGTTCGTAGAGATAATCTATATCGGACAGGTCTTCTTTCCGCTTTGCCTCCTCTTTAAGCTCGTCAGGCTTGGTGGCTGGCACGGGTTTATCTTCATCTTCAAATTCAATCGGCAGCAACTTCTGGAAGCGGCGTCGCTGGGCTATTACGGATCTGAATTCGTTATAGGCCAGATGGACCTCGTCATAGGTTCCGTCCTTGAAATCATCGATGATTTTATTCATCACTTCCTGCACCTGTGCATATTCCAGGTGCTCAAAAAAACCTATTTTGTGATCGATGACAGGGTATTTCCTGGTTCGAAAATAGTCGTATGCCTTTTTCCCGAAGCAGATCATGGAGAGGGTTCCCTCCTTTTGGTGTTCAGAGAAATCATCCTGGATCCGGTGTTCTACAATGCGGAACAGATTGTTATTGAATCCGCCGCAGAGGCCGCGATCAGAGCCCATGACAAGGAGCAAAACATTTTTCGATTTTTCCGCATGTCTGAAAAGCGGGTGGACGGTTTTTGTTTTTTCAAGCAGCCGGGCAATTATTTCACGGAGTTTGTAGGTGTAGGGACGCGCATCCGTCATCCGCTCCTGGGCTTTGCGCAACCGGGCCGCGGCCACCATTTTCATGGCCCGGGTAATTTGCTGGGTGCTTTTAACCGATGAAATACGGTCCCTTATGTCACGCAGGTTTGCCATATCAGGATGCTTCCTGTCCGCTTGTGATCTGTTTTTGGATGGCCACTGCCTCTTCTTCGAGCTTGGCAGCGAATTCATCGCTGAGTACACCGGATTTGCCAAGTTCCTCCATCTCGTCGGAGAACTTCAGGTTGACGGATTCCAGATACTGATCTTCAAATTCCCTGATGGCCGTAATCGGAAGTTTATCCAGCACGCCTTTGCTGTTAGCAAGAAGCAGTGAAATCTGATTTTCAACGGAGAGCGGTTTGTACTGCCCCTGCTTGAGCACCTCTACGGTGCGTGCACCGCGGCTAAGCTGGCGCTGAGTGGCGACATCCAGTTCGGAACCGAATTTTGCAAATGCTTCCAGTTCGCGGTACTGGGCCAGATCGAGCTTAAGTGTACCGGCAAGCTTCTTCATGGATTTCACCTGAGCGGCCCCCCCTACACGCGAAACGGAGATGCCGACATCGATGGCCGGACGCACACCTGAGTTGAAGAGGTTGGTTTGCAGGAAAATCTGTCCGTCCGTGATGGAGATTACGTTGGTTGGGATGTAGGCGGACACGTCACCGGCCTGTGTTTCGATGATCGGGAGTGCTGTCAATGAACCCCCGCCCTTGACCTTGCCGCGCAGCGGTTCGGGCACATCGTTCATACTTTGCGCAACCCGGTCGTTGGAATTGATTTTGGCGGCGCGTTCCAAAAGACGGCTATGGAGGTAGAATACATCACCGGGGTAGGCTTCCCGTCCGGGCGGTCGACGGAGCAGCAAGGAAAGTTCCCGGTAGGCTGTAGCCTGTTTGGACAAGTCATCATAGATAACCAGCACATGGCGTCCGGTGTCACGGAAAAACTCACCGATGGTGGCACCGGCAAAGGGTGCGATATACTGAAGCGGCGCCGCGACCGATGCCGGAGCGGAGACGATCACGGAATATTCGGAAGCATTGTTTTCTTGCAATACCTGGTTAACCAGAGCAACGGTGGATCCTTTTTGTCCGATGGCCACATAAACACAAAAGACGGGTTTGTCGGTCTCATGTGTCCGTTTCTGGTTTATGATGGTGTCGACAGCAATGGCGGTCTTCCCTGTCTGACGGTCTCCGATGATCAGCTCACGCTGTCCGCGTCCAATTGGAATGAGGGTATCAATGAACTTTATGCCTGTCTGCACGGGCTCGGACACTGGTTCCCGATAGATCACGCCGGGGGCCTTGCGTTCGAGCGGGAGATTCAGGGTTTCACCGGAAATGGGACCTTTGCCATCAATGGGCCGGCCCAAAGGATCAATAACCCGGCCCAGGAGACCCTCTCCGACGGGCAGCGAGGCAATCTCTTTGGTGCGCTGCACCTTGTCGCCTTCCTTCACGAATCGGGCACCACCAAAAAGAACGATACCTGCGTTGTCCTCTTCCAGGTTCTGCACCATTCCCCGGATCGGGTTGCCGTCTTCGTCCTTGGAATCGGGAAGTTCCACCAACTCACCCGCCTGGACCTTGGACAGTCCGTATACCCTGGCAATTCCGTCTCCGACCTCAAGAACGGTACCGACATCATAGACATCCGTTTTTGTATCAAAGCCGGCCAGTTGTTTCCGGAGTATGGCAGATACTTCTTCTGGTTTTACATGACTCATATTGCTGCTCGATCAATACTTGTGGAAACTCACATTCCTGCTTTCTGGAATGAGGCTTCAAGTTGTTGTAGTTTGTGTTTTACGGTACCGTCGATGACGGTGTCATCAATACGGATGGCCATGCCGCCTTTCAAAGAGGGATCTTCCCTGAAAGAGAGAAGGACCTTGCCTCCTGTTTTTTTCTCCAGCGCTTTTTTCAGGAGTTCGGTTTGTTCGGATCCGGGCCTTTTTGCCACAAGAACTTCAATATCCTGCAGTCCCTGTTCCTTCTTGTAAAGCTGGCCGAATAAGTGGGTGATTCCCGGGAGCTGATCCTCCCTTCTTTTTTCAAGGATCAATCGGACAAGACTTCTGCTGATTTCCGAAAGATCTTTATCGAACAGCTCGGTAAGAACATTTGCCTTGATCTCACGTGAGATGATCTGGCTTCTCAAAAAGAGAAGCAGTTCACTGGACCCGGAGATACTTTCGCTGATCCGTTGCATATCACGGGCAACCGCATCCACCTCATTGCGGTTTTTTGCCTCGTGGAACAGAGCTGAGGCGTAGCGATGGGCAACTTTTTTAACTACCATGAATCAGCGGGCATTAGGTAAGTTCTTTGATGTAGCGGTCCACGATTTTCCTGTTACGCTCTTCATCGATCTCTTCCTCCAGGATGCGTGAAGCTGCCTCGATCGCCATTTTTGCCACCTCTTCCCTGAGTTCCATCAGGGCTTTTTTCTTCTCCTGGTCAATGGTGCCCCGGGCCTGTTCAAGAAGCTTTTCTGCTTCGGCCTTGGCTTTTTCGGTGCGGTCGGCGCGCAGTGCTTCGGCCTCCTCTATCGCTTCCTTGCGCAGCCTCTGGGACATGGATTCGACCTCTTTCATGGCCTTTTCATTTTCCCGTGAGATGTGCAGGGCCTCATCTTTGGCTTTTTGGGCCGCCTCCAGTGAATCCTTGATGGCTTTTTCGCGTTCTCCAAGAGCATTGAGGATGGGCCTCCATGCAAACTTGGTGAGCAGGAAAAGGAACAGAAGGAAAGTGATGAGGATCCAGAAAAACAGGCCGAAATCCACATCCAGCAGGCCTTGGGTAAAGACAGGATTCATGGCAATGGTGTCAGGCGTTTACGAACGTTGAAAAGCGTGGGAAATGCTTACTTGAGAGCAAGGACAATACAGACTACCTGTCCGAAAAGTGCAACACCCTCAATAAAAGCAGCAGAGATGAGCATGGACGTACGGATATCGCCGGAAGCTTCAGGCTGTCGCGCCGAACCTTCCATGGCACTTTTACCGATCATACCAATACCGACAGCGGCACCGATGGTGGTGATTCCAGCTCCGAATCCAGCAGCTAAGTATGCTAATTCCATTATTTTACCTCATTTATTACAGTTAATTGTTTGCAGGGAAAAGATCAGTGGCCATGCTCGTCACTGTGGTCGGCCGTGGCCATTCCAATGAAGAGCGCTGACAAGATAGTGAACACATAGGCCTGAATAAAGCTGACAAGCGCTTTGATCAGATAGATAAACAGCGTCAGGAAAACCCAGAACCAGGAGGTCCCGTACGCCACGCCCGATCCGAAAAGATCGGCAAATATGAAAATGGTTCCTAAAATCGACAAAATGAGAATTTTTCCGGATGCCATGTTGGCAAAGAGTCGGATGCAGAGAGCAAAGGGTTTGGTGAAAAGTCCGATCAGCTCCACCGGCAGCAGAATGAACTTGATAGGTACCGGAACACCCGGGAACCAGAACACGTGTTTCCAGTGATCCTTGCTTGCGAAGATCTGAGTTGCCGCAAAGGTAACCAGGGCCAGTGCCGCTGTCACGGTGATATCGGCTGTAGAAGAGACGCCCCATGGCATCAGGCCAAAGAAATTCATGAACAGGATGAAGAAAAACACGGTCAGCAGGTAGGGAGTGAACATCTGGTATTTTTGAGAACCGATGTTTTGCAGAGCGATTTCATCACGGATAAAAATGACCAGTGTTTCAAAAATATTTTGAAAGGGTCCCTGCGGTTCCGTATTGCGCCCGATACCCTTCCGGTACTTTTTTGAAAGCGGGATGAAGATCAGGAAAGTCAGCAGGGCTGCAAACCAGAAAAAAACAAGGTGGTTGGTAATGGAAAAGTCAAATTGCGTAGAGGTGCCGTCAAGGCGGACGATCTGATAGGTAGCCGGTTTGATGCGGCCGTCCACAGTCACCGGGTAGGCATCCACATAGGCGGCATCTGTAAAAAGATCGCTTCTACTGGTCAGCAGGGACGTTGTGCTCCGATAGAAGTGAAATTCTCCCTGATCGTAGATGAGGCGGGGCAATTCAATGGTCGTCAGCGGTTTGAAATCGAGGTAGTATTTGTCGACCACCTTGCCGATGAGGTCAACCCGGTTTTCGCTGCCGGTATCTGCATTGGAAACAACAGCTGCACTTGTAGTAAATACAAGAGTCAGAAGAAGAAAGCGTAGAAGTTGTTTCATCACGATACCGACGTATGCCCTCTGTGTTAACGTGTCAGAATATATGTCTCGAAAGCGGATTTGCAAATATAGGAAAATAATAATGCAACTGTAAAGCCAATTTGGTTCAATTCGGTAAAAACAAAAACGACAACAATCGACACACCGATGAATATCATCCGGATGAACATGGCAATCAGCATGGCGGTCATATACCGGTTCATCGAACCCCCGCTCATCCTGACGAAGGGATAGAAACTGGCAATGGCAAGCACCGTAGTAATCACAAGGGCAACAGGTACCGGAAGGAAGACTTCGAGCCCTGCCAGCAGGTACAGGGGTATACCGGCGAGAATGAGGCAGGCGATGTCAAAGACGATGACATAGCCGCTAAATCTGATCATTTCCCTCCTTTTCGGATTCACTGTCGGTTTCCCTGGTATGTGATGATGTATTACGGTTAGAATTCGTGGCCCTGTATTCGCTTTTTCCAGTTCGGACCGCCAGTTTGATCACAATGGATATCAGGCTTCCGAAACCAAGCAATGCCCCGACGATCACACCCCAGGGCGAAAGGTCCCATCGCTTGTCCACATATATGCCAATTACAACAGGTATGATCATTGATGCGGCGATGTGAATCCCCAAGGCAATGAATTCACCGTATTTAACAAGGTTTCGTATGGGCATGTGTGTCAGATGCACGCTTCAGGGCAAGGCAGGGACCTGTGCGGAGATTTGAAAGGACGTAAGGCCGCTGTCGCCGTCAGCTTTCTTTCTTTTCCGGCTGTTTTTTCCAGGTATCTTTGTTATTCCCTGTCCCGGCATCAGAAGCAGTCAGGTCGCCCATCTTGCAGGAGCCGTCGATATGCGCCCCTTCTTCCACCATGAGTGTTTTGGTCTGTATGTCGCCCGATATCTTGGCCGAAGCACGAAGGATGAGCCGGTTTGAGACTTTAAGTTCACCCTGAATGGTACCGGCAATGTCGGCTTCCTTTGTGACAAGATCACCCTTTACCAGGCCGGATTCCGAAACAATGCATTTACTTTCAGCGTGCACCTCTCCTTCGACGGTGCCCGAAATGCGGAGATCGCTTTTGCTTTTAAAAGTGCCTGTGAGAACAGAGCCGGCGCTTATGATATTGATGTTGGGTTGTCCGGGGATTTCGTTTTTCATAGCAGACTTTTGCGTATTAGAGTTTTTGCCAAACATACTGGAGGATAGATAATGTTGCGATTGATGGAGTAAGAGCGATGTTAATTTACATTTATATAGTATTCCGGGTCAAGGGAGACTCCGTTTTTCCACAATTCAAAATGAACATGGGGGCCGGAGGCCAGCAGACCGGTCTCGCCCACTTTTCCGATGACATCCCCTTTGCGGACCACATCACCGGTGCGGTGTATCACTTCGGAAAAATGTTTGTAGATGGTAGCGTATCCACCGGCATGAAGGATATGGACGCTATACCCGTTGTTTATGGTCCATTCCGAGCTTGCGATTACGCCATCGGCAACGGTGCGCACGTCAGTGCCTTTCCGTGCGGCAATATCCAATCCGAAGTGTCCGATATCCGGCTGATATCTGCCGGTAAGGGTGCCGCTTACGGGCGGTTCAGCCGGAAACCGTACCTCGCCCGAGAAGATATCGGAGTGAATGATCTGCTCCCCTTGCAGGGATTGCACGCCGGGAATATGAGCCAGGCGGTAGGTCACTGTGGCCCGTTCGGGTTCGTGATCGGGCTCACTGTGTACGGCATCCCATTCCGGCGTGGACCTGATGTCGAATACGGTATCCGCCCCGTCCCGGATCACGCGTTGAATTTGGTGGAGTTGCTGGTCGCGGACTTTCAGGGAATCCTGAAGAGCGAGGACCCTTTCATGGACCTGGATCACCGAGCTGCGTATGGCACGGTTCTCCTTGTTGAAAAAGTAGGTTCCAAGCGGCGTGAAGTAGATAAGAAGGAACACCAGCAGTACTACGGCGATGTTCAGCCCCGCCAGAAGCGCCATGAGCTTTCCCGGTTTGAGCGTATAGTTCTCCTGCTGATGCGGGTTGTCGTCATCGAACAGCAAAATGGTCACCTCTTCACGGCGACGTTCGAAAAGTTTCTTAAGCAGTTTTTTCACGGGGTAAAGCCGGGATGTTCCGGTCTGTACAACAGTTGTAGATGGTGGTCATCAATGTATGCAAATGTGACAACAAATGCTTTATCATCGGAGTATGGCACCGCCGCCGTTTTCCGGAGCGATGCCGCAATAAACGATTATTTACCCGAATAATTCGGGGCCTCCTGGGTTATCTGCACCGAATGGGGGTGGCTTTCTAGGATTCCTGCGGCGGATATGTGCACGAACTGAGCGTCTTTCAGTTCCTTTATGGTTGCCGCGCCGCAGTAACCCATGGCAGCTTTCAGTCCGCCGGTCATCTGGAAAACCACCTCGGAAAGATGCCCCTTGTAGGGTACGCGTCCTTCAATACCTTCCGGAACCAGTTTCTTGATATCGTCCTCGACATCCTGGAAGTACCGGTCCTTGCTGCCCTGGTTCATGGCACTCAGACTGCCCATTCCGCGGTAGGTTTTGAATTTCCGGGCTTCATAGATGATGGTCTCGCCCGGACTCTCATCCACCCCGGCAAACAGCGACCCGATCATCACCGCTGTCGCTCCGCCAGCGATGGCCTTGGGGATATCACCGGTCTGCTTGATGCCGCCATCGGCAATCAGGCCGATTCCGGCCTTCAGCGTATAGTCTGCGACTTCCATGACGGCGCTGAGCTGCGGCACACCGACACCGGTGACGATACGGGTGGTGCATATGGATCCGGGACCGACGCCTACCTTAACCACATCCGCCCCAGCCTTGTGCAGCGCTTCTGCGGCTTCGGCTGTTGCAATATTGCCTGCAATGATCCTCAGATCAGGCCAGTCGACCCTGATCTGGCGGACCGTTTCGATCACTCCCAGGGAATGGCCGTGGGCCGTATCCACGGTGATGATATCGACACCTGCTTCAACAAGGGCGGCCGTGCGTTCGTGTGTCTCGGGGGAGATGCCGACAGCAGCCCCTACCCGCAGCCGGCCCATTTCATCCTTGCAGGCATTCGGGAAATTTTTCTTCTTTTCAATGTCCTTGAACGTAATGAGGCCTACGAGGACGCCATCCTCATTTACGATCGGGAGCTTTTCGATCTTGTACTTCTGGAGGAGTTTTTCGGCGGTTTCCAGGGTGGTTCCCTCCGCTCCGGTCACCAGGTTTTCCGAGGTCATGATGTCGCCCAGTTTTCTAGCCGGGTCCGATTCGAAGCGCAGGTCCCGATTGGTGACGATTCCCTCCAGCACGTGGCTGTCGTTGACGATCGGGATTCCGCCAATCTGAAGGCTGTTCATCAGGCTGCGCGCTTCGGCGACCCTTGCCTCGCGCTTCAGCGTAATCGGGTCCACGATCATGCCGCTTTCACTGCGTTTGACCAGCCGTACCTGCCCGGCCTGGTCTTCGATGGGCATATTCTTGTGCAGCATGGCGATGCCGCCCTCACGCGCAAGCGCTATGGCAAGCCTGTACTCGGACACCGTATCCATCGCGGCACTGATGATCGGGATGTTGAGTGTGAGTCCCGGTGCGAGCTCCGTCTTTGTATCTACATTGCGCGGAAGAACTTTGGAGTATCCTGGGATCAACAGGACATCATCATAGGTGAGACCTTGACGGGTGATTTTCTGATCGGGTTTCCTTGAAGTCATGAAAGGGCAGACATTTGATTGGCGTTTATGTAAATTACAAAATTAATCGCGGTAAGTGAACCGACATTTTTTCCCAATTTTTTTTTCATGAGCGAATTCATCCCGTTTAACCGGATCTGCAGAGGATCGGAAGAGCTTGAAGCGGTTCAGAAAGTTATGGAGGAGGGCAGCTGGCATGGCGACGGTCCGGTCGGGAAACGGGTGGAAACCCTTTTGTGCCAGTGGCTTGGGGCACGTCATTGCTTTCTGACGACCTCGTGCACACATGCACTGGAAATGGCCATGATCGTACTGGAGATAGGTCCCGGTGACGAGGTGATCATGCCGGGTTTTACGTTTGTGTCGACGGCAAACGCCGTTTGCATGCGGGGCGGGACGCCGGTCTTTGCCGAAATCCGGGATGATGATCTCAACCTTGATCCGGACGATGTGGCACGCCGCATCACTCCGGCTACCCGGGCTGTTATTCCAGTGCATTACGCCGGGGTGTCTGCAGATTTTGACGGTCTCCACAGGGTCATAAAGGAACAGGAAAAAGGCAATGGCACCAAAATAGCCATAGTCGAAGATGCCGCCCAGGCGCTTGGAGCCCGTTGGAACGACCGGTTTCTGGGCACGGTGGGTGATATTGGCTGTTTCAGCTTCCATGATACCAAAAACATCACTTGCGGTGAAGGAGGTGCCTTTGTCACCGGCGACGAGGAACTGGCCGTGAGAGCGGAACGGGTGCGTGAGAAAGGGACGAACCGGTCGGCTTTTCTCAGGGGCGAGGTGGACAAATATACCTGGGTCGGTCCCGGCAGCAGCTACATCCCCTCCGAGATCCTGTCCGCGGTGCTGGAAGCGCAACTTCAGAAAAAGGAAGCCATCCAGCAGGCCAGGGAATCTGTCTGGAATACATATCGCAGAGTGCTTGAACCTGCCGCGGACCGGGGCTGGATTTTTCTCCCGCAGGTCCCCGCCTATGCACGGCCCAACTACCACATATTCTATTTCCGCGTGCAGCGAGTGCGGGACCGCAACCCATTGCTCAAAGCATTGAAAAATGCGGGTATCGATGCCACGTTTCACTATGTGCCGCTGCACAATTCTCCCTGGGCCCGGTCTGCACTGGGTGACGTCCCTGCATTGCCAGGAACCGAGCGACTGGCTGATTCCCTGATCCGGCTGCCCCTGTGGCCCGGACTCTCCGACCGGATCGAAGAAGTGGCCGAACGCGTGCATAAAGTACTGATCCGCTATTTTGATTCACCGGGTTGACATGTTTCATCTGTTTAAATCAATTTAGATTTTTATGGTCAGAATGAATTCACATGACAGATTTTAATCATCCTCCTGTGTGTCAGCCGGAGGCTGTCATGTTCATTTCGTGACCGTTTTTTCACCGCCACGATCCGCTTGTCCTGATGAACAAGAATCACTTTCTCCCTAACCCCAAAACTTCTGTTTCCTCATGATCGAACCGGCTGGATGGGACGATTGGCATGACATTTATCAAAAGGCCCCGCTGGCGGCTTTTTTTCAATCGCCGGACTGGTCCGGGATCTGGGAGCGCTATACGGACGGAAAATTCCAACCATCACCACTGCTGACAACACTTCCTTCGGGACGCCAGGTACTGGTACCCGCTACCCGGCAGCGGCTGCCGTTCGGGCTTGGCCATACCTGGCATATGGCACCGGCCGGCACCTACGGTGGATGGCTTCCGGTACCAGACGGGGATTCCAACGCATCCCCGTTGTCGTCCGAAGATGCCCGCGTTTTGCTGCAGGAGCTGAGACGGTACTGTGGCTCAATGACGTTCCGGTGGTATCCCCTGATCACGGATACAGCGGTGCCGGATCTGTCCGGCCAGGGTATCGAAATCCAATCCGACAGATCGTATCTCCTGGACACATCGGTAGGTGCAGAAGCATTGCATAGCCTTCTGTATAAGACCGATGGCAACATGCGACGCGAGATTGCCAAGGCTCGCCGGTCCGGGATACGGGTCCGCAGAGCTGATTCCCGCAGCGACTGGACAGCTTATCACAAGCTCTATTTGCAGGGTATCGGGCGCTGGTCGAATCCTCCGCAACACACTTACAGACAGACGTTCTTTGACCAGCTTGCGGACATGCCTGATAAATGCGAGCTATGGCTGGCCGAACTGGATAATCTGCCCGTTGCTGGAGCGGTGCTTGTCTATGGAAAAGATCACGTTGCTTATTGGCATGGGGCTTTTGACTACGAGCAAAGAGCCCTCCGACCGGTTAATCTGTTGCTGGCTACCATCATCGAATCTGTTCCTAAGCAAGGGTATCGCTGGTTTGACTTCAACCCGAGCATGGGGCTGAGGGGTGTGGAACATTTCAAAAGCAGATTTGGAGGGAGACCCTATAACTGTCCTGTAATTCGTCGCACCTCGGTGGTCCTGAAGATATTGAACACGGCCGGCAGATGGCTTAACCGGGCCGGCATGCGAAGGCGGCTGCAATGAGTCTGCAGCAGAAAGCATATCGCAGCGCCGGATGGAGCGGTATTGGCGGACTGATCTCCAATGGCCTGGAATTGCTCAAGTATATCGTGCTTGCGCGCATCCTGACGCCCGGTGACTTCGGTTTGCTTGCCATGGCAATGGTTGTGATCAGCCTGGGCCGTATTTTTGCCGATGGCGGCACCAGCAATGCGGTGATCCATTTCCGCAGCCAATCGTCCCGGCAACTGTCGACCCTCTACTGGATCAACATCAGTGCGGCAGCAGGGCTGTATCTGGTCATTTATGTTACGGCACCTTTTTTTGCTGTTTTCTACGGAGAGCCGGAAGTCGGTCGACTGCTGCGGATCGGTGGTGCCATACTGCCCTTGTTCGCACTCGGGACACTTTATGAGGTGTTGCTGCGCAAGAAACTGTCATTCAAATATATAACTGTTTCGGAAAGCATCAGCTCCCTGGCCGGTTTCATCACGGCAACCGTTCTTGCACTCTGGGGCTTTGGCGTGTATTCGCTGATCTGGTCTCACATTATTACGGCTGGAACAATGAGCCTGATGTACATGGGCAACGGAATGCGGACCTGGAGGCCCTCCTTCTGCTTTTCACCCGGCGAGGTTCGCTCGCACCTGAGTTTCGGGCTTTTCCAGATGGGCGAGCGCGGACTGAGTGTCTATTCCGCACGGATCGATCAACTTATCATCGGTCGTTTTTTCGGTGCTGAAATTCTGGGAGCGTATCATCTGGCATACCATCTTGTGCTGTTTCCCATTACCAGACTCAGCCCCCTGCTCAACAGAGTAGCTTTTCCCGTGTTTTCAAGCCGCCAGGACGACAATGCCGTGTTGCGAAACGGTTATCTGAAGCTGATGCGTGCCATAATGGCCCTCACGTCACCATTTTTCCTTCTGGCAGCCCTCACTGCTCCCTGGCTGGTGCCGCTACTGTTCGGCGGGGGCTGGGAACTGGCGGCGGCACTCATCCCGCTGATGGCGGCCATCGGGCTGCTGCGGATGGTGGGGAACCCAAGCGGCAATATCGTGCTGGCGAAGGGACGGGCGCGTCTTGTGTTTTTTTGGAACCTCGGAACGGCAATCATCAACACCCTTGTCTTTCTGGCGGGAGCACAATACAGCGTTTTTGTACTCTTGTGGATGTATTTGGCAGCCAATGCCCTGTATTTTGCGGTGGGACAGTCCATTATGGTAAACAACCTGATCGGTTTGTCATGGCCGCGTTTCTTTGGGGGAATTGCTTCCGTTGCGGGTATTCTTGCCATTTCCTGGGCGGCATCCTTGGCCGGCAGGTGGTTCATAGTCAGCGAAGGCCTGATGCTTTCCGACGTTGTAATGGTCGCAGTGATTGCCTTGCTGTTTGCAATGGTGTACTTTCCTTTAGTTTGGTGGACGCAGTCCGGTTTCATCCGCGAATTTCTGGATGCTGTTAAAAACAGGCCCCGATGATTCCGGGGTCTTTTTTCGAGATTCCTGAAAGCCCGCGGTTGCCATGCATTACGACCGGCGCCCAACCACAACATGTACCTCTTTTTAATTGCCATATATCTCTTTTCAGTGTCATTCACCTGTTTCCATTGTCATTCACCTCTTTCCATTGTTAGTCGCCTCTTTCCATTGTCATTCATCTATCACTTTTCAGTGTCATTCACCTGTTTTCATTGTGCTTTATCCCTTGCACTGTAACTCCAAACAATCCATTTTTCCATGTCGCTGACTGTAGCACACAGTTTTCCCGTATGGCTTCCACAGACCCAAACCTGGCTGTACAATCAGGTGCGGTTCCTGCCGGATGATGTGACCTCCCATATCCTCTGCAAGGAGTTGCAGCATCAGGATCAGTTCCACCTGTCCAACATCCATTCTCTCTGCGGTCCGGCCAACCGTTTCACACGGCTGTCCACCAGGCTTTTCCGGCACATCGACTACCATCTGTTCGTGCGGTACAAGTGCCATCGCCTGAAACCGGACATCCTGCATTCCCATTTTGGTCCGGTTGGATGGAAAAACCATCGTGCCCTGCAGCTGCCTTCCTCCTCCCGATCAAGGAAAACGAGGCAGGTGGTGACGTTTTACGGGCAGGATGTGGATCATCTCCCGAAAGTGAATCCGGCGTGGAAAAAACGGTACCTGGATATGTTCCGGCGGGTCGACCTGGTGCTGTGCGAAGGTTCCTTCATGGCTGCAAAAGTACAGGCGCTGGGTTGTCCGGCAGCGAAATTGCGGGTTCATCATCTTGGCGTTGACCTGGACACCATCGCTTTTGAACCCAGGATGAAAAGCGGGGACGAGCCTTTTCGCGTGCTCATGGCAGCGGCTTTTCGTCCCAAAAAAGGATTTCTTTATGGTTTGAAAGCGCTGGAACAGGTCGCCGAGCACGTTAACCTGGAGGTTACTCTTGTGGGGGACGCCATTGATGATCCGGCATCCGTCCGGGAAAAGCGGCACATCCTCGCGTTCCTGGAGCAGTCACCGCTGGGCAAGCGGGTGAAACAGACCGGGTTCATGACAGCAAAAAAACTTTTTGAAACGGCGCGCTCGCATCACATCTACCTGGCACCCAGTGTCACCGCTGAGGATGGTGACAGCGAGGGTGGCGCCCCTGTATCGCTTATCGAAATGGCAGCCGGCGGCATGCCAGTGGTAAGTTCAAATCATTGTGATATTCCGCAAGTTATCCGTAATGGTCATAGTGGTTTGCTGGCGGAAGAGCGGGATATAGACGGAATCGCATCCAGCCTGAAAAAACTGATGTCCGACCCGGGATCATGGGGAACGATGACCCGGAATGCGCGATCTTTTCTGGAGAAGGAATATAATGCGGTCACGCAGGGTGAAAAGTTGTATCATCTTTATGGCATGCTGTAAAGGGTATCGCAAAGCAAATCGCAATGCAAATCGCAATGCGTAATGCAAGGCGTATCCTTTTCGCAAAATAGAATGAGGCTTTCATTGTCCGGTAAAGAAAAAGAATATCATTACAAAACGAGGATCCTGTTTATTTCTCACAGCGGTGAGCTCTATGGTGCGGAACGGTCCTTGCTGACGCTGGTCAGCGGGCTGCAGCGGCTCGGCAGGTACGAGATCCTGGTCGTTGTTCCGGACGAAGGCCCTCTTGCCCGGGCGCTTTATGATGAGGATATTCCATTCCGGATCATTCCCTTCCTGCGCTGGATCGGATTCCGGTACCATGCTGTTGCGAAGTATTATCGCAGGATCAGGAACCGGTTTCTGCTTGGACGGCTTGTCAGGGAAGCGGAACGCTGGATGCCCGATGTCATTTACACCAATACCATTGCCACGCCTGTGGGTGCCATGGCTTCTGAGAAACTGTCCCCCCGCCCGGTGCATATATGGCATGCCAGGGAGTTGCCCGGAGACCGTTCGACAGGGTTCGGGCTTTTCGATTACGGTACGGAAGCGTCGCTGCGATTGCTGGCCCGCACGAGTGACTGTTTCATCTGCAACTCCCGTTTTCTGCATGATCAGCTGGCGCCGCGGCTTCGGCGTGCGGCCGGATCTTCCAAAGAGCTTCGCACCGAAATCGTCTACAATGGCCTGGATACGGAAAAGTATCATGCAGAATCACCGGATCAGCTGAGAAAGCCGGCAGACGGAACAGGCACACCGCTTCGCATGATCATGGCTGGTGGCGTGGGCAGGGTCAAGCACTACAGCGAGGCCGTTGCGGCTGTCAAAATTCTGGATGCGGCGGGAGTATCCGTGCTGCTTGATATCTACGGATCGGGTGATGAGGAGGAGATGCGTAGGCTGGCAAAAGAGATTGAAGGTGACGGCCTGGAGAAAAGAGTTCAACTGATGGGGTATCGCAGTGACCTTGGTGCCGAATACGCGCGGGCGGATATGCTGCTCATCACATCGCGGATGGAAACCTTCGGCCGTGTTGCCGTGGAAGCAATGCTGGCGGGGTGTCCCGTTGTCAGCTCCGATGCCGGCGCACTGCCTGAAATCGTGCTGGATGGTGAGACGGGGCTTGTTTACCGGTCGGGCGAACCGGAACATCTTGCTCGTCAGATCAGAAAGCTTATCGACGATCCGTCACTTCGCAACGCGATGATCGATCGGGCGCGTGAATATGCCGAAACTCATTTCTCAGCGGAGCGGCTCGTGACGGAAATCGACCGGATCCTCCGGGATCTGATCGCAGGAACCAAAACAACCGGAGCTGATGAAACAACCGGAGCTGATGAAACAAGCTGAAAGCAAGTCCGGGCGTATCGCAGTCCTGCTCTCCACCTGCAATGGTGCCGGCTATCTGGTCCCCTTGCTTGAAAGTATTCAGGACCAGAGCTGGCCTCACTGGGATCTGTGGGTGCGCGATGACGGATCGACGGACGATACGGTGGAAATCCTTGAGGAATTTGCCGGCAGGTTGGCGCAAAAAAACCAGCCCGGGACTGGCAGCCGGATGCAGGTGATCCGTGGGGAAAACATCGGCATTGTCAGGAGTTTCTTCCATCTTCTCGGGCAGGCAGGCGATGCCTATGCGGGATACGCTTTCTGTGACCAGGATGATGTCTGGCATCCTGCAAAACTGGAGCGCGCTGTGCGTGCCCTGAAACGGGAGGTGCCGTTTTTGTATCATGGGCGACAGTGGCTGGTGGACCAGGAAAGCGGTGAAAAAATCCTGAGCCCCGTCCCGAAGCGCACAGGGTTTGCAAATGCCCTGATCCAGAACCAGGTTGTCGGATGCACCATGGTGATCAACACGCCACTCAGGGAATGCGTTCTGGAGACGCTGCAAGCCGGGAGCGAGGATGATCCCTCTTCCGGCGATAATAATCACTGTTCTGGCGATGGTGATCCCTGTTCCGGAATTATCATGCACGACTGGTGGTGCTATCTGCTGGCAAGCGCCACCGGGCACATCCACTATGATCCGGAGCCCGTCATCCTGTTCCGGCGTCATGAAGAGAGCACCACCCCTGTCGCCACCAGTTCCTTCCGGATTATCCGCAAGCGATTATCCGCCCTGCGCAAACGTGACTGGTCGGTCGGACACATAATGCATCAGGCCAGAGTGCTGCAAAGGCATTTCACCCAGGTCACTATTCGCGCAGATTCTAATTTAAGATGCCGGTTATCAGACTCTGACATGCAGCTGCTGCATTCATTGATCAATCTTCAATCAGCCACCTTTTTCGGGCGTATCGGCTATCTGTTCGCGGGAGAGCATACCCGTATCGGAAAAATCGATACCGCCATTTTCCGCCTGCTCGTGCTTTTCAAGCGATTTTAAGGTTTATTGATTGATAAACTGCGCCCTTGGCAGCATGTTTTTTTAAAGAAATGGCTGCAAAACGATACATCCGACTATTGAGCAGTACAAGGCAGGCATTCCGGGTCAGACCGAGATCGTTGCCGAAAGTGCATCTACAGCCGTTTGCTCCGAACACATGCCCTGGCGGTAGGCTCGTATCCAGTAGGAAACGCTCTTTCTGCGGTTTTTAACACCAGCATCGCAAGTGGAATAGAGCCCGAGCAGTTCATCGCGGTAGGCCTCCATGTCAGACCGGATGACATTTCGCAACGCATCCGGAAGGTCGTTCCAGCCAAATAGTGTGAAAATATCCGTTTCGTGGATCCGTTGATCGGTGAGCAGTGCCAGCCGGCGTGTGTTTGCCGTAATTTCAATGGAATGCAGATTCTCTGCAGGGTGTGTAAGCGGGGTTGCCGTGTTCATTTTCATTCTCCGGTTTTGGGTTTCCTTGTTCGTTCAGAAGCAATGTACCGGTATGGTGTGACAACATAGTGACACCCTTAATGAATTTATTTCGAAAAAAATAAATTACCCCTGTTCCGGGGCTTGCCGCTAAAGATCTGGCAGTTTTTTCTTATGTTTGCATGCAAGCCGCAGATTGGGCTGCAACACTATTCCCGGTATTCCTGCAGATATCGCCTTTACCCATGCAACTGTCTGATTTTCTAACTCTTCCGTTCAGTGATCCCGTGCTGATATTTGCACTGGTCATGCTCATAATCCTGACGGTGCCCCTGGCAGCCAGCAAACTGAGGGTGCCTGCCATAGTCGGGCTCATCATAGCCGGGGCCCTGGTGGGACAAGGTGGATTGGGCTTTCTGGAACGTGATGCCACTATCATATTGCTGGGCACGGTGGGATTGCTCTACCTGATGTTCATTGCCGGGGTATCCATAGATCTGGAAAAGTTCAGCAAATCACGCGGACAGAGTATTCTTTTCGGGGTGGCATCATTTGGAATTCCGCTGGCCGGAAGCCTTTTGCTGGCACCACCGCTTCTTGGTTACTCAACGGAAAGCGCTCTGTTGCTGGGCGCCATTGTAGGCTCTCATACGCTTCTGGCCTATCCGATAGCCAACCGTCTTGGCATCGGCAAAAACAAGGCCGTCACGCTGAGTCTCGGGGCAACCATGGTGACAGATGCCCTTTCCCTTACCATACTGGCCATAGTTGCAGCAACCGTTCACGGAGATATAAACACGTACTTCTGGATCACTTTCATCGGTTCGGTGGCTGTCTATCTTGCGGTGGTGGTTTTCATACTTCCCCGACTTGGACGCTGGTTCTTCAGGAATATCCGCGATCAGACCAACATAGAGTACGTCTTTTTGCTGACGGTGCTGTTCGTGACGGCGTATGCGGCCCAGCTTGTCGGCCTTGCCGCAATCATCGGGGCGTTCCTGGCCGGACTCAGCATGAACCGCCTGGTACCAGAAAACAGTACGTTGATGAGCCGGGTACAGTTTGTCGGCAATGCGCTGTTTATACCGTTCTTCCTGATTTCGGTAGGCATGCTTGTGGATGTAAGTGTGCTGACCTCTCTGGAAGTCTGGCTTGTGGCACTGCTCTTTTTCCTCCTGGTCATGGTCGGTAAATATCTGGCTGCCAAGGCGGGACAGCTTTATTTCCGGTTGACGCCGGATGAGGGCTGGGTCATGCTGGGCCTGACGAGTCCGCAGGCGGCTGCCACCCTTGCCGTGACCCTGATCGGTTTTGAGATCGGGCTTCTTGATGAGATGGCGGTCAACGCCGTGGTCATTCTGATTCTTGCCAGCTGCTTTGTGGGACCCTATCTGGTGGATCTGTACGGACGCCGTGTGGTCCTGGCTGAGGAAAAATCATCCCTCAAGGTCTCGGATTCCCCCGAACGCATCCTGGTGCCGCTGGCCAATCCGGATACGGCCGAGGCGCTCATGGATATCGCGATCATGATTCGCGGTAAAAACAGCACCGAGCCGATTTTCCCCCTGACCGTAGCGCGTGAGACACGTTATGTCGAAGCAGCCGTGGCATCGGGTGAGAAAATGCTGAGCCATGCCGTGGTGCATGCGGCGGCGGCCGATGTTCCGGTCATTCCGGTCACCCGTGTGGATTACAATATTGCCTCGGGTATCATCCGTGCAACACGGGAGCTTCGCATATCGGATATCGTGATCGGCTGGAACGGGGTGATCACGGCGCGGCAGCGCATTTTCGGCACGGTACTGGATCAGCTGATGGAGCAGTCCGATGAGACCATTCTTGTTTCAAAAATCGATCAGCCCATCAATACCACCGAACGCGTGATCCTGGCTGTTCCTCCCATGTCCCAGTACGAACCGGGTTTTGGAGACAGCTTCCAGACCATCAAGAAGCTGATCAACCAGCTGGGTGCAAAACTTGTAGTACTGGGATCCGAAAGCAACCTGAACATACTCAAACCGTTTATAGAGGAGCAGAAGCCGGAGCTGTCGGCACAGTACAAGATCGTCAGGAAATGGAACAGGGTGACGGATTCCATAGCCGGTCTCTACAACGATCGGGACCTGGTGATACTGGTCAGTTCCCGTCGCGGAGGTGTTGCCTGGCAGCCAAGTTTTGAGCGCCTTCCGGCTCAGATCATCAGGAATGTCAAACCGGAAAACTTCATTATTGTCTATCCGGCCGAAGTGGAGGAGCACAAAAAGCCCACCGCGGTGCTCCGGTTTGACGCATCCCCCCTGCTTCCCGACATCACCGCCAATCAGATCTACATCACCGCCGACGGTGAAACCGGTTACAGCCAGGCCATTGAAAAAATGGTATCCGGCCTCTTTCCCGACCGGGCAGATGTATCCACCGAGATTTCCCAGCAGTTGAAAGTCCTGGAACCGGAGAATCTGCCCAGCGATCTTCCCGGGGTGATGCTGACCCATCTGAGTACACATCATGTGAGCAAACCGTTACTAATGCTTGCAATCAGTGAAGAGGGATTCCGGGTGGACACGCTGGGCGATCCGGTACAGATCGTTTTCATCCTGCTCAGTCCCACACATCTGAGTTTTCAGCGCAAACTATTGATTCTCAACAGACTGGGACGGCTGATCGGGGGCGGAAGTACTAAAAAACAGCTTGCCAAAGCCAAGAACATCGACGAAATCCGGAAGACGCTGTCGGCAAAACTCACCATTTTGCCTGGAAAAGAGAAGGAAGAAGAAACGGCCGGTGATCAATCATCCGGATAGATGGATTTTTTGGCGGCCAGCAGTGTGTTTTTCATCAGCATGGCGACCGTCATGGGTCCCACGCCGCCCGGCACCGGTGTAATCAGGCTGGCCTTTTCGGCTACGCTGTCAAAGTCGCAATCACCGACAAGGCGGTATCCCTTATCTGATTGGGAGTCGGCGACCCGGTTTATACCGACATCGATCACGACCGCACCCTCGCGCACCATCGGGCCGGTAATCAGACCCGGTGAACCCACGGCAACGATCAGGATATCCGCCTGAATCGTATGGCGTGTAAGGTCGCGGGTGTACTTGTGGCAAAGCGTGGTGGTTGCCTTGCCGGCATCGTTTTCCCTGGAGAGCATGATGGCCAGCGGCGAACCGACAATGTTGCTTGCGCCTACGACAACGGCATGGCGGCCTTTTGTCATGACGCTGTAATAGCGGAACAGCTCCAGAATCCCGGCTGGTGTACAGGAGCGGAACGTCGGCTGTCCAACCGCCAGACGCCCGACATTCATCGGGTGAAATCCATCCACATCCTTCCGGTGATCAATGGTTTCGAGAACCTGGTCTGGATGAAGGTGTCCGGGCAGGGGCAGCTGCAGGAGGATGCCGTCAATGTTGTCGTCCTCATTGTAGCTATGTATGGCCTCCTTGAGTTCCCTTATGGATATGGTATCAGGGAAGATCGTCGTTTCGGATTCGATTCCGACCTCTTTGCAGGCGCGGGTTTTGGCACCAACATAGGTCCGGGATCCCGGATCGTTGCCGATCAGGATGGCCTGAAGCATGGGGGGGCGGTTGCCCCTGCCAACCCATTCCCTGACGTCATCACGGACCTGTTGTCGCAGAATTTCCGCTACTTTCTTGCCATCGATAATATTTCTGGACATGGAGAAGGGTCACCTCTGCGTTTCAGATCCGCACAAAGTGCTCTTCCTCTGCCTGGAACAATTCAATGATATTCCGGGCGTCGTCACTTTCAAGGAGTTTTTCCCGGAAAGCCGAGCTGTTGAGCAGTCGGGATATGCGGCTTAGCATTTTTATGTGGACACTGTTCTGGGATTCGGGGCCGACAAGAAGAAACAGGATCGTCACCGGTTCACCGTCAATGGCATTGTACGCTATCGGCTCCTGCAATCTGCCAAAGGCAGCATATGTTTCCGTGAGGAGCCTGCATTTGCCGTGTGGAATGGCCAGGCCTTTCCCGACGCCGGTTGACATGATGCTCTCCCGTTCCATTACCGCTTTTTTGGCGGCAGCAACGGTTTCATCGTCCAGTCTGGCAGACAGTGTATTCACCAGGGTGGTTATGGCTTCCTCCTTGCTCCCGGCGGCAAGATCCGGAATCACATTGGTGCTGTCCAGAAGATCGCTGATTTTCATGTAAAACTCTTTTTATCAAACCCGAAAAAACATATCAAATATACTGATGATATGGCTTTTTTTCACAATATATTCTGTCTGGTTCCTTGAGGGCCAATGCGGTTACAGGTATAGGTGCCGGAGCCGGATCTTTCGGCGGCTGCCCGGCATTGCCGGCTGGCTGAACGGCACGAAATATGCTGGCATTAAAACTGATACCGTGGTACTTTTAGTATAATCTGTTATTATACCATCCATGCTGCTGCAATCTCAGTCATTTGCTGTTTTTATTAAGGATTTTCGTCTCGAGTGGCGATCCCGTTTTGGCGTGAGCACCGTGCTGGCCTTTATTGCATCCACCCTGCTTGTTGTACTGTTTTCATTGCGCGCCGACCTTCTGTCGGTATCCGTGCAGAGCGGACTGGTATGGATCATTATCCTTTTTGCGTCGCTCACCACCCTTTCCAGGGTATTTGTAAGTGAAAGTGAACGCGGCACCATGGACTTGCTGCGACTCAATGCACCGGCCACAAGTGTGTTTATTGGAAAATTTGTTTACAATTTCCTTTTCACGCTCCTGATTACCGGGATCACTCTTTTTCTTTTCACGGTGATGGTGAACATGACGGTGTTCCGTCCGCTGCTGCTTTTGGCCGTGGTGGTGCTGGGATCGTCCGGGCTGGCCGGCGCCACTACCATGCTGGGGGCGCTGGTGTCACAGGCGGTCCGCAAGGGAGCGGTCTTTCCCGTATTGGCGCTTCCACTGCTTATTCCGTTGATGCTGTTATTGGTGAGGGTGACGGCGGCGGTGTTTGTTGCGGAAGACGCGGTTTCCTATGGCAATGATCTTGCGGCACTCATCGGCTTTACGGGTGTTACCATTTCCGCATCCGTTCTTTTATTTGACAATTTATGGGAAGATTAACGAGCCACCATGTCTGACGAAGCTACCAAACAAGATAACATACCCGTCGACCTGCCACACGGCAAGTCCGGCATGATCGGTGCCAGGCGTCTGATCGGACAGGAACGGCTCCGCGAACAGATGTGGCGTGTGCTTGAGGAAGATCGCATCAGTCACGCTTATCTGATCAGCGGTCCGCCCGGGTCAGGAAAAAAGGCACTGGCGCTGGCGTTTGCCGAAGCCATCAATGGCGTATTGAATCTCGGCGAACCGGCTCCGGGGGTCCGTTCGGAACGCCGCTCATGGTACTACCACCCTGACATCCACCTCTTTCTTCCGTTGCCGTCGGTTGCCAGCCGGGACGAGCTGGGTGCCAGGGTTGCATTGCTCGCTGAGGACCCGTACGAAATCGTGGATTTTGCGATGCGCCCCTCGCTTACGTCACAGGATGACACCAAAAATCGCCGTGCGTTCTACTCGGTTGATTATTTCAACGACGAGGTGCGAAGGGCGGCCTATCTGAGACCGAATGAAGGCCGTCGCAACATCGTAATCATCACCAACATAGAGACGATGCGAAAAGAGGTCGTCAACTCCTTTCTCAAACTGCTGGAGGAACCGGGAGAGCAGGTGATGTTCATCCTGACCACGGACAAGATCAATGCGTTGCTGCCCACCGTCATATCCCGTTGCCAGCTGCTGGCCTGTCAGCCGCTGCAACCCGATGAGATTTTTCACGGCCTGACGGCATACGACGGCATCGCGGAAACCGATGCGCGTTTTCTTTCTCGTATTGCCGGTGGCAATTACAGCTACACCCGTTTCTATGACCTGGAAACCCTGCAGGATAACCGTGAGGATATCATCCGCTTTCTGCGAATGTCCTATACGGTGGATGTGGGTGGTATCCTTGAAATGAGCCAGAAATGGCAATCCGGATACAACAAGGAAGGGCAGCTGGCCATCATCAACATGATCGAGATGTTCCTGAGGGATATCGCACTCTACTCGGGCGGCGCCGACGAGGCATTGATTACGAACAGCGACCGGCTGGATGTGATCAGGAATTTCTGCACAGGACTTAAGGATGCGCGCATCAAGGAGATGCTTGAAACATTGGAGGAGTCGCGTGCGTTGCTTAATCAGAACATCCAGCCGCGACTTGTCTTCACCGTGATGGCCAACCGGTTTTCAGCCTGGATGCGCGGATCGGATGCCGTTATATCCGAAGCAGAAACCTGGCGGCATGTGCCGGCGAAAACCGAAATAACAGAAACCCGATAAAAATTCTAAACTGGCACTGCAAGTGCGGTGTCTGATGCCATGTCACACCCAATTGATTTCGTAAAAATGCATGGTGCCGGCAATGATTTCATTGTGATGGATGCCAGGCCAGCGGATTTCCCTGTTGCTCAGGTCCTGAACCAGATACCCGGCCTGTGCCATCGCAGAACCGGGATAGGTGCTGATGGCGTACTTCTGCTGCTTCCGTCGGATGAAACGGATTACACCATGCAATACCTCAATGCAGACGGTTCGGAGGCAGGAATGTGCGGTAACGGCGCGCGGTGCCTGGCTCGCTTTGCCATGGACCGGGGCCTTCCCGCAAAGCTCGTCTTTACGGCAAATCAGCTTCGTTACAGGGCGGAGGTATTTGACCACTATGTTTCCGTTTTTTTCCCAGTGAAGCCGATACCGGTTGTGAAAATCATCGATGGTGTGACCTGGTTTGAGATCCATTCAGGTACCGAGCATGTCGTATCTATCGATCAGGAGTATATGAAAGCCCCGAATCGCTTTTTCCGGGAGAAGGGAAGGCTTATCCGCAACAGGATTGACCTCTTCCCTGTTGGCACCAACGTGAATTTTGCCTCCATCCTGGATCAGAACCGGTTGCGGCTGGTTACTTATGAGCGCGGAGTTGAGGACCTGACACTTGCCTGCGGCACCGGGGCCATAGCCACCGCAATAGCGCGATGTCACGCCCGCATCACTGAAAACGCACAAGCGGATTCGGAACAGCCGACGATCCCGGGAGCTCCTACCTTCCCTGAAGTACACCCACAACCTGAGGTGAATCACCATATACAGATTGATTGTCCGGGCGGTCCGCTTGAAGTTTCTTTTTCCGTAGTTCGGGAACACGACACACCCGTCTACAAAAATATTATCCTTCACGGACCAGCTGTCACGGTCTGCGAGGGACGCGTTACCCTGTAATATGATTATGCGCATCTTTTCAACCCTGGCGAGCTCCTGTTTATTGTTATTTACATTTACAACTTGCAGTGTAGAGCGGGTTTCTCATGTGGATATGGATGATGAGCGGTATCAGCTCGATAACAGCCCGATGGTGCAGGGGCAGGTTCTTCCACCTGATAACATCAAAAGCATACAGCTTTACCGGGGAGAGGGAAAAGACAACCTTCCATCCATGGAACTTGGGAGCGGTGACGTTCTGACCCTTAGGTTCGATGAGCTGGGCGGGACATCACGTCTGTTCCGGGTGCGGGTCCGGCACCGAAACGCGGACTGGTCGGACAGCCATCTGATGACGGATTTTTATCTTCGCGGGTATCGGGAGGACCTGATCGAGGGTGGCCGGCCCAGCAGTGTGCAGGATCCTCACTACATGCATTACGAATACCAGTTTCCCAACCAGAACATGCAGCTGCGTCTGAGCGGCAATTACCTGCTGGAGGTTCTTGAGTACGAGACTTCGAACGTTCTGTTTTCCGTTCCCTTTTTTGTGCATGAGAATGCCGGGCGCATGGAGGTCACACTGGAAGAGATATATGGTCTGGATGCACGTTATGTTGTCCATCATCAGCCCTTTGTCCGGTTCGGGTATCCCTCGTATGTGATCTCGCCAGTGACTGATTTGTCTGTGTATTTTGCACAGAACAGGTTCTGGGGCCGGGCAAGGCAGGCCGACGAACTGGATATGTCGGAATCGGGGGTTTTCCGGGCCTATCTTTCGCGTCCCGAATCATTTGTCGGGGTATACGAGTTCCGTCCCCTGGACATCAGAAGATATGATGCCGGCGGACCGGAAGTGGTGGAGGTCCGCAGCGGAACCATCCCTCCTCAGGTATGGCTGTTCCGGGATGTGGTTAATCTGGATGTCAATCCGCGCAGGCGTACGCCCGTGACACATGGCATTCCGCGGGACGATCGGCGTGCGCGTTATGTGGATGTGCGTTTTGAGCTGGAATTGCCCGAAAGAGAGGCAACGGACCTGCCTGTCTATGTGTACGGTCCGTTCAACAACTGGACCATCGACGAGGAGAACAGAATGGAATACCAGTCGTCCACCGATTCTTACCTCGGCCGCGCGATTATCAAGGAGGGGGAATACGACTACAAGTATGCACTTGTTGAGCGCGGCCGGATTGACGACCTGCGCCTGGATGCCAGCTTTGCCTCAACGGCCCAGGAATACGCAGCCATGGTCTACTTTTGGGATCCCGGACTGCAGGCAGACCGGTTGCTTCAGCTGAACTCCGGACGGGCGCGCTGAAATATTCACTTGATGCCTGGCGATATCTGTCTGACGGGGATTACCCTTAACGGACGAAAGCCGAGCCCGATACGGAAGTATTTTCCGGTCAGGAGCCAAGCCCGATACGGAAGTATTTTCCGGTCAGAAGTCGAGCCCGATACTGAAGTAGTGGACACGGCGTCCGAAACCGGTGCCTCCTTCGATATCCAGCGGCCACGCCAGGTCATACCGGAAAGGAAGTCCCAGCAGGATGGTGCGAAGACCGAACCCGGTTCCGGCAAGAATGGCATCCCGATTGGTCCCGTCCCAGGCTCCACCCATATCAAAAAACATGGTGCCCTGAATGTTATAGAGCGGTATGATCGGGATGGGGCCGGGCAGCATCGCTGCTATGAGCGGGAACCTGAATTCGGCATTGAACAATCCGAACCGGTTGCCGATCGCAGAGTTGAAAAAGTGTCCGCGCAGCGGCAGGGCCGGAATGGTGAAGAAAATATCTTCCAGCCGGTCGGTCTGCAATGAACCTTCGGCCCAGCGGAAATTGATCCAGTTCTGGATGCCTCCCATGAAAAAGTTCTGGGCATCCGGGCCGAACGAAGCAGCTCCGGTCCCGCGCAAAGCGAAGACATATCCCATGCCAAGATGGAAATATTGCCGGAAATCGCCGATTACCGAGGCAAATCCGATGACATCCGAGGAGATGGGCGGACTTCCAGTCAGGCTGATGGCATAACGTCTGCCGGACAGTGGAGCGAGGAATCCCGGACGTGTAAGGTCACGTGTGAATGTCACTTCCGGATACAGGAAATAGGTATCCTCCGAGTCAGAAACGTTGGCATAAACAAGGCTGAAATCGCGTGAGATGTTGATCAGACTGATTCCATAATCGATTCTGTTGAACTTGTTGAGCGGATACTGGAACTGGAGCCCGCCGCCATAAAAGCGGAACCGCACCTGTTCGAAGTCACTGAAGTCACGGCTCAGCACCAGGAAATTACGTGAGGTGTGAAAGTAGCGCACCAGGTAATTCGTACGGTTGGCAAAATAGCCGTAGCTTACTTCGTAGTCACTGTTACGCAGATCAAACTGAAGGTTTGTGATCAGGTTGATGCGATGGTCACCGAGCAAATCGGAAAATGTGAAGGCGGCAAGGGCATACGTTCCGTAGAATGTGGATACCCCGCCGGCAGCATAAGTGATGTCCGGGGAGAACTCCAGCCGGTAGCGGCGCGGTATGAAGCGGCCATCATCGGTGCGGGTCGGTTTTTCTTCCCGCACTTGTTCCAGATGCGTAGTGGTGACAAGGTCGTCAAGGTCGTCGCCAAAGACATAATTCCTGAAATCGATCACATCATCGTCCACTTCCACGGTATCTGCTGCCACCGGGTCATCTTCGACATCCTCAGGCGGCTCCAGTTCCCTTTCTTCTTCGCGGATGAGTTCCATGATAGCCGAAGTCTGCCGGACGAGCTCGGTTGCACTCATGCGCTGCAGGTCTTCGTCATACATCTGGAAAGCAAGCCCGATGGCCGGGACGCGTTGGTCAACCGGCTCGCGAAGGCGTCGTTCCGCCCAGTGGTTACGCTGCAACGGTTCTGTTTTGCGCCGTTCAAACGGATTGTCGATAGTGAAGATATGGACAAATCCCCTGTTAAAGGAATTGATGGCGAGCAGGTTTCCGTCCGCGCTGATCGACATCTGCATAACGCCGGTCACCAGGTCCGTGAGCGGGTAGCTCGTCCGGGTTTCCAGATCCATTTCGTAGACATTCGGAATGCCGTTCTGGTCGGAAACATAGATGAGCCTGCCATCCTGTGTCATGATGGGACGGGACTCATTCCAGTTCGGGGTGCTTGTCAGACGCGTGGCACGATTGGACCCAAGACGGAGCTTGTAAATATCACTCTGGTTGATATTGGGGTTCAGCAGCACGTTGTAATTTGTCCGGAACGTATTGACCTGGGTGTGCGGTCCCCGGTCCGACGCAAAAAGTATGTATTCCGAGTCATTTGACCATGCGGGATCCCAGTCACTGAATACGTCATTAGTGGCACTGACGAAGTCACCGCTTTCCAGATGATATACATAGATGTTTGTAAAAGGTCCGGCGTTGCCCTGGAAAGCGATTTTCTTGCCGTCTGGCGACCATGCCACGGATCCGATGGCATCGAGTTTCGGGAAGACGATTTTCTGCACTTCCTCGGTCCGGTAATCTACTATGGCGAGATCCACGGATCCGCCGGAACGTGTGGAAAGGGCAATTTTTCTTCCATCCGGTGACCAGGTGAGATTTGGCCTGAGGATGTTGAGCTCTTCAAAATCAACATTGTCCTCACCCCGGATCAGCGTTTTGATGCGGCTTCCGTCGCGCGCATTGAGTACGATAACGTCGAAAAAGCCGCGGGCATTTGAGATCATGGCTATACGGTCGCCCTGCGGCGATACGGCAGGGCTGGTATTGTACGCCCGGCGGTACCGGTCTTTTGTAATAAGCCTTCCGATTTCCCGCAAGTCTTCACGGATGGCTATTTCCGGGAAATATGTTTTCCGCAGCGAGTCCTGGAAGCGCTCGTTGAGTTCGCTCATCGTCAGGCCCGTGGACTGCCGAAGGCCGGCTTCAACGCTTCTGGTCTGACGGACGTTCTGGAGGATCTCCCCTATCTTTTCACGGCCATATTCTTCGACGATAAAATTCCAGAAGGCCTGTCCGCCGCGGTAGGCCATGAACCCGCCCATTTGTGGTATCGGCGGCATCATGTTGTTCATTACCGCCTCCCGCATGAACATATCGGTGTCGGTATCCCATCCAAGTGAGACATACTCGGCAAGGCCTTCCTCGAACCAGAGCGGTATCACTAGCTGGATGTTGTTCTGAATAATGGCCTGGATAGATCCGCCGTAATAAAGATCATTGAACATGGCATGGACAAGTTCGTGGTGCAGGACCTGCCTGTAATCGCCAAAATTGCCCATGAACGGTATGGTAATCCGGTTTTTGAACTTGTCGGTGACACCGCCTATCCCCTGGGCATCGACCGGGAGAGGCACGACATTGGTCTGGCTGAAGTCCGTGTGCGAGTCGTAGATGATCACGGAGACCCGGTCATTGAGCTGGTGCCTGAAATCGCGCTGCAGCTGTGCGTAGGCCGCTTCCAGGCTTTTGGCCGTAAACTCGGCCAGATAATAGTTCTTTGACTCGTAGTAGTAGACATCAAAGTGTTCGGACTGGATGAATCGCCAGTCAAACTGTGAGTACT
>RECX01000009.1 GCA_007693825.1 Balneolaceae bacterium | reverse complement strand
CAGCGTGTAGTAGCGGCCCATGGCGGCGGAGAGTTCGAGCATCGGCTCAAAAGCGTCGCGTATGAGTTGCGGAACGTGGTTCAGATGCGGGATGGTGAAGTGCTCGCTGAAGATGGGGAACGGGTTGCCCAGCACCATATAGTCGCCGTACAGCACCCCTTTCTGCTCGGGCGGCAGATTCTGCTGGCACAGGAAGCATTTGCGTTCTTTGATCGTTTTCTTGTCGACTTTGGCCGAACTGGACACAATACGTCCCGGGTTGAACTGCACTTGCATGCCAAAGCCGTCGAAGTCAAACGTGCGCACCTGCACGGTTTCGAGGCTTTCGAACCCTTTGGCCAGCATGGGCCAGTTTTCACGCTGATGACGCAGCAGGGCGCGGGACTGCATGGCCAGATCGGCCGGTATGCCGTGCTCGTCGCTCGGAATGCCTTCCTGGGCGGCCAGGGTCCCGGGCGTCTCCACCTTGCCCAGCCTGCCGGGCGCGACTTCCTTGACGTCAGGTTCAACACCGGTCAGATAGGGCTTCATCTCCTCCGGGGTCAGAGAGCGGCCCGGGTCGATATCGCTTTCATCACTCATGGCTCTCCGGTTTCTTTTATGCTTTCCCGGCGTTTTTCAGCTGGCGTGCACGCAGCTCAAACGTCCGGATCTTGTCCTTGTAGGCGTTGTGTGCGTTCTGTTTCGGGATGTCCAGCGAAGCGTCGGTGTTGTCTTCCCAGCGGCGCACGCAATAGATCGGGTCGTAGATGCGGCCGATCTGGTAGTTGCGGGATATGGCCAGCCCCACCGCATAATCTTCGCCGTAGCTCACGTTCGGAATGCGGATGCGGCGAAGGACCGGCGTATAGAACGCACGCGGGGCACCCAGGCCGTTGATGCGGATGGCGTTGTTGCGTCCGTTTTCGGGAGTCCACTCGCGGTGGTCGATCACCCCCGGTGGAATCTCGTTCAGGTCGATGTCGGTCATTATGTAGCTGCCGACGACCATGGCGCATTTTTCCTCACGAAACACATCCAGAATCCGCTGGATGGTGGTCTCGTCCTTGTAGATATCGTCACTGTCGAGCTGAATCGCGTACTTGCCGCAGAATTTGCTGAAAACCGCCTCGTTCCAGCATCCACCGATGCCGAGACCTTTCCGCTCCGGGGTAATGTGCTTGAGACGGGAATCCCCGGACGCAATTTCCCTGAGGATGTCGGTGGTACCGTCGGTCGAGTAGTTGTCCACCACGATCAGGTTGAATTCGGTATCGGCCTTCTGGATGAGCACCGACTCGACGGCGTCGCGGATGGTGCGCGCCCGGTTCATCACGGGGATGACGACCGAAGCCTCCAGCGGCCAGTCACCATCCTCATCTTTCACATCCTCGAACACCGGCTCAAGGTAAGCGCCGATGGCCTTGAGGTGCTGTGTGAACGCCTCCTCCATTTCGATCTGCACCTTGCGGTTTTTCGGATCGACATAGTCGAACATCTTCTCGCCCGACTTGCGCGTGTCGGTGGCCACCGTGCTGTAGAGGAATTCCGTGATACGGGTGACGGCATGGTCCTGCGAGATGCGCAGGCGGACGTCGTACCAGCCGGCGAAATCGAAATCCTTCTCAAATGCATCCACCGCTTTTTTGAGCGCTGCGGTACGCAGCAGGACGAGCGGACCGAAATCGAAATCGTCGCGCACACTGCCGAACTGGTAGTCGGTTACCGGATGCGCGGTGCTTTTGTCGCCGTCGATCTGCCGGAAATCGGAGTAGACGATGCCGGACCCCGTATCCTCGGCCACCTGGATCATCCGCTCGATGCAGAATTGTCCGGGCGCGATCAGGGTGTCCTTCAGCAGCAGCAGCACATACGGTGTGGCGGCCTTTTCCAGAATCTTGCGGAACGTGGCGTTGCTCATGAACGCATCCACCCGGAGATCAGCGGTTTTCTCTTTCTGAATGCCCGAGGGCTTCTCCGTGAGCAGGTAGGCAGCGTCGGTCAGCTCCGAACCGACAAAAGCGTCTGTGGTTTTTTCTGTGTGTTTTTCGCCTTGGAATGGCAGGAAGAACGTCAGCTTATTTGACATAACGTATCGGTAAAATTTATTTGTAATAACTATCCCTGTAACATCGGGCCGCAAGAGAGCCCTGATATATCAATATTCGTTCCAATTTACGGAAACAGCAGGTGAAAGCCAACGCAGGGCCGAGGCTTTTCGGATGATTTTGCCACGAAGAATATCCTATTTTTACGAGAAAAAAAGATAAAAAAGGCAATTTTTCAGAGTTTTTTTAAATTTCATGCGTAGATTACACTGATTATATCCGAAACCGGGACATTACCGGGACATTTCACCGAATGCACCGGACATTACCGGGACATTTCACCGAATGCACGGGACATTACACTTACAACAGGGACAATAAAAACATACCATACTGCAATGAAATGGCCATGACGGCTCCCCGTCACACAGGAGCATGATTATAATCGTCATGGACATTCTATGTGACCCATTAAATCAAAAATTATAAACAGATGAAATTTTTAGCCATCCTTATTCTTTTTCTCATACCGGCGGCCATGGTCATTACCGGCTGCCAGGCGGAACCTTCCAAGGCAAACCAGCCCCGTGTCAAAACCGGACTGGAGGTGCTGGCAGACCGTGATTTTGACGTGCTTCAGGGCAAGCGGGTCGGACTCATTACCAATGCCACCGGGGTGGACCACAACCTGGTCTCCATCGTGGACATCTTCCATCAGGCGGAGCAGGTGAACCTGGTCGCGCTGTTCGGACCCGAGCACGGGGTGCGCGGCGACTATG
>RECX01000234.1 GCA_007693825.1 Balneolaceae bacterium | reverse complement strand
CTTTTTATGGCGGATATGATTGCCTGGACTTTTATGGTAGATAATCTTTCTTATCCATGATTACTAAAAAAACTGAGATCCGGATCAGATGATGGTATCGTGCCGTGCATCCTCCATTTGCCGGGGGTAGTCTGTCGTGTAATGCAATCCGCGGCTTTCCTTTCGGCTCATGGCCGACCGGATGATGATGTAGGCATTCGCAATAAGATTCCGCAATTCGCACTGTGCCACACTGACACGGGTCCTCTGGTAGAATTCCTCTGTTTCCTCAAAGAGCAAATGTGTGCGGCGGAATGCCCGAGACAACCGCAGATCACTTCGAACTATTCCCACGTAGTTCCACATAACCTGTTGCAGCTCTTGCTTGTTATGGTGGATGAGGATGGCCTCCTCGGCATTGACTGTGCCACTGTCATCCCATTCAGGCACACCGGTTATCCAATCCCGGTCGAGAATGTACGAAACGGATTTTTCCGCAGCACGTTTGGAGAACACCATAGCCTCCAGCAGGCTGTTTGAAGCCAGGCGATTTGCCCCGTGCAGACCGGTACATGCCGCTTCACCTGCACAAAACAGGCCATGGATGGAGGTCCGGCCGTCACGGTCTGTCAGTACACCGCCGCAGAGATAATGGGCGGCAGGAACCACGGGGATCCACTCTTTGGTGATATCAACTCCGTACGAACGGCAGGTTGCCATGATGTGCGGGAAACTTTCGGAAAGTACCTGGCTATCTATATGTGTGACATCCAGATACACTGTATCATCTCCGGATTTTTTGAGATAGTCGTCAATGGAGCGTGCCACGATATCCCTGGGTGCCAGTTCGGCGCGATCGTCGTAATCAGCCATGAAGGCGTGCCCGTTCCTGTCCCGCAGAATGCCGCCTTTGCCCCGGACCGCCTCCGAAATAAGGAAAGAATTGGCCTCCGGGATGTTCAGCGTGGTGGGATGGAATTGCATGAATTCCATGTTCGCTACACGCGCCTTGGCGCGGTAAGCCATGGCAATGCCGTCACCGGTGGCAATGGATGGGTTTGTGGAATGGAGGTAGACTTCTCCCAGACCGCCGGTGGCAAGGAGTGTCGCTTTTGCAAGAACAGCTTCCACCTTGTCAGAGCGGGTATCGAAGATATAGGCGCCGTAGCAGTGAATGTCGTCATTGGACCGGGTGACCTTTCTTCCCAGATGGTGCTCGGTAATCAGCTCAAGTGCGAAATGGTGCTCAAAAACATGGATATCCGGATGTCTGGCAATCGCTGCCAGCAGTGTCTGCTCAATCTCTTTTCCGGTACGATCGGCGGCGTGGACAATGCGGTTGTGGGAGTGCCCGCCCTCCCTGCCCAGGTCCAGTTGTCCGTCTTTTGTGGAAAAACGGGCGCCCCAGTCCAGCAGCTCGCGCACCACGGATGGGCCATCGCGCACTACCATTTCGACAATAGCCGGATCGCAGAGCCCCGCGCCGGCGATGATCGTATCATTAATATGATCTTCAAATCTGTCCTGGCCGGCAATGACACTGGCCAGCCCGCCCTGGGCGTAGTTTGTATTTGATTCGGCGGAATCTTTTTTCGTGATGATGGCGACCGAACCGAATCTTGCAACCCGGAGTGCAAACGAGAGTCCCGCGCCGCCACTTCCTATGACAAGAAAATCATACTTTTCAGGCATCAGACATGAGGTAGGCTTTGATAAATTCGTCGATATCCCCGTCCATTACGGCGTCGACATTGGAGGTTTCGTGCCCGGTACGGTGGTCTTTGACCATGTTGTAGGGATGGAAGACGTAGGATCGGATCTGGGAGCCCCATTCATTCTTCATTTTGGAGCTTTCAAGTTTGTTTTTCTGCTCTTCCTTGATTCGCTTTTCGAGATCGTAAACACGGGATTTCAGCATGACCAGGGCTTTTTCACGGTTCTGGAGCTGCGACCTTTCCTGCTGGCATTCGGCCACCACCCGCTCCTCTTTGCCGTTGGAGAGTTCTCCGGTCCAGATGAGCCGAACGCCGGTCTCAACCTTGTTCACGTTCTGCCCCCCTTTTCCACCGGCATGAAAGCGCTGCATTTCGATATCATCGGGATTCAGGTCGATTTCAATGGTGTTATCGATAAGCGGGGTTACGAACACGGAGCAGAAGGAAGTATGGCGTCGGGCATTGCTGTCGAAAGGTGAGATGCGCACCAGGCGGTGCACGCCGTTTTCAGCCTTCAGATAACCGTACGCGAAATTTCCCTTGATTTCGATTGTCGCACTTTTGATCCCTGCTACTTCACCAGGCTGGTATTCGAGCACTGTGGCATCCATTCCACTGTCACTGGCCCAGCGGATATACATACGGTACAGCATTTCCGCCCAGTCCTGGCTTTCCGTACCACCGGCACCGGGATTGATGGTCAGCAGGGCGTCGCGCCGGTCATCCGGTGCGTCCAGCATGTTCTTGAACTCAAGATCTTCGACTTCCTTTTTAAGCTCTGCCACTTCCTTGTTGAGCTCGTCCGTCACATCATCCCCTTCGTCCATGATCTCCCGGAAGAGGATGATATTCTGGCGCCGTTCATCAAGCTTGTCCCACTGTGCTACCCATGTTTTTTCGTGGTTCAGGTCCTGCATCAGTTTCTGGGCTTTGTCTGCATCATTCCAGAAATCCGGCTGCTGCGCCTGAAATTCAAGTTCCCCTATTCTCTCCTTGCGCTTATCGTAGTCAAAGATACCTCCTCAGCGCATCCACGCGCTGCAGAAGGTCGTTTACCTGTTCATTCGTGAATGTAAGTTCCGACATGAGTCAATGTAATTAAATGTAATTAAAAGTTGGATGTTTCAAATATCCGCAGGCAACAAGGCGTGATGCTCGAATAAACATCAGTGCACGGCTCATCCGTAAAGATGCCTTAGGTGAAACGTTTGGATGGCACAATATATTGAAATAACGATCGAATTCCCCGTTCAGCGTGATAACATTTTGGCCAGGATGACCCCCGCTAACACTCCGCCGAGAAAAGCATATGCCAGCCCCTCTTCCGGATGTGAGCGCACATATTTTCTGGCATTACGGTATTCCTGGCGAAGATCATTTTCCAGACGCTCTTTTTCTTCGTGCAGTTTTTCAATAATATCCCTGTACCCGCCGTCATAAGATTCGGCATTTTTTTCTATTTTCGCTGCCGTACCGGTCTTGTCATCTTCCATGGTGAGATTTCGTAATGGTGGATGTTGTGAATGGAGATAGTGCGACCTCGGGAAGATATAAAAATTCCTGTACAGGAAACAGAATGATTACTTTATGAAATGGCCATGACGGCTCCCCGTCACACAGGGGCATGATTATAATCGCCATGGACATTCTATGTGACCTAATGAATCAAAATTTATAAACACATGAAACGCTTCAATCCGGAATGACAGAAAAGGAATTCAATTTACGATTTCGCTGGCTTTATCCCCTTCTTGAGGAAGCCGGCAGAAAGCTCAGGCTTCATCAGCATAACCGCAGTTTTCAGGTCAGCATGAAGCATGACGGATCCAGGGTGACCGACACCGACCGGGAGATGAACGACTACTGGATGGAGCTCCTTAACAAGGCCTTTCCGGGAGAAGCAGTAGTAAGCGAGGAGGATGAGACATCCCACAGTTATGAACCAAACACCTCCGCGGTCTGGTATGTCGATCCCATTGACGGGACAAGCAAGTTTATTGAGGGATCTCCCAACTATTTCGTGCTTATCAGCCTGTGTATTGATGGCAAACCCAGCTTTGGAGTATTGTACCAGCCAGAGAGAAACTGCGTGCTTTTCGGCAACAGCCATATACGGGCGCGGCTCTATACCTCCCCAAGTGACTTTCGGGAAATTCACCAGACCATCAGCTGGAGGCACCAGATGCCGCTTGTGGTCAAGGGGGCGAATCCGGTGCTGCGGGATCGTCTGGAGTCCATTACGCATCTCCCCGTACGACGCACATCCAATGCTGCTCACAATATCATCGGTCCGCTGAACGGTCCCAGTTCCGGCTTTGTCAGTTTCCGGCGAACGGCGTACTGGGACATTGCGGCACCTGCGGCCATAATGGAGTCTGCCGGCTTTCAGACACGCATCCTGCAGCATGGCGAAACAGCTCAGTACAATGACGGACAGATTTACTGCAATCGTTTTTTCTGCCTTCCGCCCGATACACCTGATGAAGTGATTGAATACGTAATCTCTGTGACCGGATGACAACGGCAGCACTAAACGGCAGGCTTGGCCTGGTCACGATACTGAAGTTCGTAGAGCCGGCGGTAGATGCCATCTTTTTGCCTAAGGAGCTCCTGGTGCGTGCCGGTTTCGCGGATCCGGCCCTTGTGCATGACCAGTATTTTGTCGGCATGCTGAATGGTGGACAGCCGGTGAGCTATCACAAGGGATGTCCGGCCTATCATCATGGTCTCAAGTGCTTTGGAGACCAGATACTCGGTTTCGGAATCCACGTTGGAAGTAGCCTCATCCAGAATGAGGATAGCGGGGTCATAAACCAGCGCCCTGACAAAGCAGATGAGCTGTCGCTGCCCCATCGACAGTGACGTCCCCCTTTCCGTGATCCTGTGCATGTATCCGCCGGGCAGTTTCTTGATAAACCGGTCTGCCTGCACCATCGTGGCAGTGCGCTGCACATGCTCCCTGGAAATATCCTTATTGCCCAGTGTGATATTATCCATGATAGTACCGGCAAAAAGCAGATTGTCCTGCAGCACAAGGCCGAAATAGGATCTGAGTGTGGATTGTTTCATATCCCGGATGTCGATCCCGTCGACGGTGATCCTGCCGGAACTGACCTCGTAAAAGCGAAGCAGGAGGTTGATGATGGTCGACTTACCGGCACCTGTCGCGCCCACGATAGCTACAATTTCTCCGGGTTTTATTTCAAAACCGGCTTCGCGCAGCACATCCTCTTCACCGGCATTATAACGGAAAGAGACGTTTTCGAAACGTACGTGCCCTTCCATTCGCTCCGGCTTTTGCGCGTCCGCCTTTTCCGGCAATTCGTCCGGGGTATCCAGCACTCCGAAAATGCGTTCGGAAGAGGCCAGTGCGCTTTGGAGCGTATTGAATTTTTCAGAAAGGTCACGGATGGGCACAAAAAACTGCCGGACATACTGGATGAATGCAAGCAAAACCCCGAAAGTTACCTGTCCGGCCAGTGCCTGGGCACTGCCATACCAGATAACCAGGGCCATTGCCAGTGAAGCAATTACTTCAACAGCAGGCCAGAAGATGGCAAAATAAAAGATGGTTTTGATATGAGCGTCGGCATGCTGCTTGTTGATACGCTCAAATTTCTCAGCTTCCTTTTTTTCACGGCCAAAAAGCTGCACGATGCTCATACCTCCGATGTGTTCCTGTATGAAGGAGTGCAGGCGGGCTATCTGGTCGCGCACGTTCAGGAATGCGACGCGGACCCTGGCTTTGAACCAGAAGGTGGCATAGATCAGAATGGGCAGCACGCTCAGGCTGACCAGTGAGAGCTCCCAGCTCATGGAGAGCATGAATCCGATAATGAAAATGATCCGGAACAGGTCCCCGATGATATTGACCACACCGGAGGAGAGCAGGTCGCTTAGCGCTTCGATATCACTGGTAGTGCGGGTAATCAGTCTTCCGATGGGATTTTTATCGAAAAACTGGACGTGCAGGCTTTGGATCTTGGTGAACAGTGCTTCTCTGAGACGGAACAGCGCACCCTGACCGATCCAGCGCATCAGGTAGGTGTTTCCGATCAGGATAATAGTTTCCAGCAGAAGCACCCCCGTAAAAAGCAACATGATCTTGCCGAGCCCGACAGCATCACCCTGCGCGATGTAGTCATCTACGGCTATCTGGGTAAGATAGGGTCGTAACGGCCCAAGAAAGGCGGCTCCCAGCGTAAGAAATAGGGCCAGGATGAGAAACCACTTGTATGGTGCCAGAAAGAAGTAAAGCCGTCGGATCAGATAGGTGTCGACGGCTTTACCTGCTGCAGTTTGGTTTTTGTCGGAACGCTTGTCAGAAGCGGTCGAAGTCATCAAACGGAGTTCGTGGTGTTATAGGTAACGGCTTGCTCGGGCGATGCGGACTTTCTCGTCTCTGATCTTCGTCGGGACGCTTATACGGCTTTTTAAACCGTGCTTTTTCTGGACGGTCCGATTCACCGCTCTTGTAGTAACGCGCATTTGCCGGTTTCCGTTTGAATCTCCGTTTCTTGAAACCATCTTTTCGTTTTGGAGCAGGCTTGAAGGTTTTTCTTGTTCTTTGCGCCTTTTTGTCCTTCAGATCGATGATCTCGACTCGCGGACTGATGATCTCTTTTTCCTGCTCGGGGTTGGTGAAGATCGGGCGGAGCTCATAGGCCAGCCATGTTTTCTCAAAAACGTTCCGCGCTTCCTTGAGCAGCAGGAACTGGTTTGAGTACCGGGCAGAAAAATGCCCGATGACAAGCCGCTCGACCTTCGCCGTCTTGGCAACAATGGCAGCATCCTGTGCACTGGAATGACCGGTGTCTTCGGCTTTTTCCTTGAGTGGTTCGCCGAAGGTGGCTTCGTGGAAAAGGATGGTGGCATTTTCGGCCAGCCGGATGGCATTCTCACAGAATTCCGTATCGGTGACATAGACAAAACTCTCACCCGGCCTGGGATCACCTACGATATCCGCTGAGTGAACAACCGTTCCTTCTTCCAGCGTGACATCTTCCCCATTTTTCAGTGCCTTGAACTGTGTGTCCTCTATGATACCAGCTTCTTTGGCTTTTTGAGCATCCACCTTGCCAGGTTTGTCTTTTTCCTGGAACCGATAGCCAATGCAGAATTTTGTATGTTTCAGCGGCCTTGCTTCCACATAAAACTCCTCTCCTTCCAGGACAATGTCGTGGTCAAAGTCACTTTTTATTTCCTTGTATGCAATAGGAAATTCCAGCTCGACTTCAGCAATGCCAAAAACCGTCTCAATCATTTTTTTCAGACCCTTCGGCCCTATGATATTGAGCTCCTTTTCACGTCTTTGAAGCTGAAGCGTACTGAGCAGGCCGAACAGTCCGAAGATATGGTCGCCATCAAGGTGTGAAATGAAAATGGCTTCCACTTTAGAGCGCTTTACGCCAGCCTGAAGCAACCTCATCTGTACGTTTTCTCCGCAATCAAACAGAAAGACCGAGCCGTCTCTCCATAATGCAACAGATGGCAGGTGACGCACAGCAGTCGGGGTTGCTGAGGAGACCCCCAAAGGAATGATAATCATGTTATTGTCCTCTCCATTTTTTTAAAAATTGGGATTTCGCTATCAGACGAAATATTCCCGTTTGGTAACCCTATGTTATTTTTATATTTGTTCAAGTTCTTTTTCGATCAGCTGCTTGTGGTACATATTGGCAAAGTAACCATCCCTGGCAAGCAACTGTTCATGAGTTCCGCTTTCTACAATCCGGCCTTCGTCCAGAACATAAATTTTGTTAACGTGTTTGAGTGATGATAAACGATGACAAATAATGAACATTGTTACATCATCCAGATCCTGGTCAAGATGTTGCACAATGGCATCCTCTGTTTTAGTATCAACAGCACTCAGGGAGTCATCCAGAATCAAAATGGATGGTTTGCGTATGAGTGCCCGCGCAATACTGGTTCGTTGCTTTTGCCCACCCGATAACGTAATTCCTCTTTCACCTAATATAGTGTCAAATTTTTTCTCAAATTCCAAAATATTTTCTAATACCTCAGCCTGTTCGGCAGCCTTTCTTATCTCTTCCTCAACGGCATTCTCCTTGCCGAAAGTAATATTCTCTCTTATGGTATCAGAAAACAGGAAGTTATCCTGAGGAACAAGTCCGATGAGTGCCCGCAAGTCATGGACCGGAAGATCGCGGATATCGGTTCCATCCAGAAGGATACGTCCCTGCCGGGGATCGTATATGCGGGGAAGCAGCTGTATCAGGCTGGTCTTTCCCGAACCGGTGCGTCCGACAATGCCGACCCTGTCCCCCTTTTTGATACGTAAATTGATGTTTCGAAGTGCCGGTTCTTCGGCTCCGGGATAGGTAAAATGGACATTTTCAAAGACGATATCCCTCCGGAAAGCAACAGGAGATGTGTCTTTGCCCTCACCATCCGGTTCGTTGTTCTGTTTCCCGGATTCCGGTCCTGTTATTCTGGCACCGCGATCCTGCGGCGCATCATCGACCGGAATGGCTAGCAGTTTTTGGATCCGTGAATTGGAGGCAGCCGAGCGCTGAAGCAGATTCAGGGTATAGCCAAGAGAGGCTACCGGCCAGGTGAGATATGTGACATAGATGATGAATTCGGCAATGTTTCCGACTGTTACGAATCCATTCATGACCATGATGCCGCCCTGCCAGACCACCAGGACAATCGACATTCCAATCAGCAAGAGCAGCATCGGATGGAACAGGGCCTCCACAAGATCGAGCCTCAGCTTTTTGCGCCGGTAGCGGGCGTTCTCACGGAGGAAGCGGTCCTTCTCGTATTCTTCCCTGTTAAATGCCTTGATCACCCTGATACTGGAAAACACCTCCTGGACCTTGCCTGCCAAAACGGCGTACTGTTGCTGTATCTCGTTGGACCTGCGGTTGATGTACCGGCTTACCCAATATGCCATCACTGCCAGAAAGGGCAACGGCAGCAATGCCCATAACGTCAGCTTGACGTTGACCATCAGCATGATCGCAATAATAATGGCCGAACGGGAAACCGTATTGATGGTATACATGAATGCGGGACCGAAATACTCGCGTACACGGACGACATCTTCGGTTGCACGCGTGTAGACATCACCGGAGCGGATGTTGTCGTAAAAGGATTTCGACAGCTTCTGCAGATGATCGAATATTTTGTTGCGCAGGTCGTACTCTATTTTTCTGGAGGTCACAATGAGCGTCTGCCTTGTGGCAAAGAGCAGCGTTCCGTAAAGGATGACAGCGCCGACAAGCAGTCCCGTGTTCTGCGCGAGAAACCAGCCTGTCTCCGATGAAAAAAGTACAGTTATCACGCTTTCGTACGGCTGCTCCACAGCACCCGCAATGCGCTCGACCTCGTCCATCGTCATCCGGATGAAGATGGGGATCCAGATGAGGAAAAAGTTTGACAGTACAAGCAGAACCGCCCCTAGTGCAAGAGTCCACTTGTACTTCAGAAAATAGCGGTTGAGTTTAAGAAGTTCTTTCACAGTCCTGATTTAATTCAGGAGAATTTTTCCGCCCAATGATTTCCCAGTTTCATTCCGGAAAGATATGCGGCCTCCATGGAACGGCCCTGAAAGTAATCTCCGACAAGTGCAATCGGGGCCAGATCGTCCTCCGACTCCAGGAAAGGCATGTCCAGACTCTTTTTGGGCAGATGGTATCTCCAAAAATGCGATTGAAGCCATTCGGGACGTGCCGCCCAGGAACCCAGAATGTTGCCAAGTTCTTTCAGGATTTTCGATTCCATGCGGACCGTATCCTCGGTTTCCGCCATTTCCCTTGCAAACTTGTCGGTTGTATGGACAACAAGATTCATGTCTCCGGAAAAATCCCGCTTACTGGCCTCATTGCAGATCCACGAGATGACCGGATGATCACAGAGTATGGCCTTCCACTCTGCCGGTATCCTCTCGCCGTATCCCGCCATCATTGAGATGGTGGAACTGTAAGAAATGTCGTCGAGCACGGTTATCATTTTTCGCAGATCAAATTCATCCTGAGCCGTTGATACCAGGCCGTACGCCTGAATGGCTGGTGTAGCGATGATAACAGCATCAGCTTCAAAAACGTTTATCGAGGCGGAGTTTATCATCCAGGGACTTTTTGCGGTCCTGGATCCGCCAATGTGGGTAATGCCTCCCACCTTCTCTTCAAAATAGATATCCAGCCTGCGTCCAAGATATTTTCCGATGGAGTTCATGCCATCCGGTGCCACGTACATCGGCTGCGGATCTCGTCCGGGCAACTCAGGGAGGATCTGGCCGTCGGTATAACAGGATAAGCGGTCGGACCAATGGGTGATCAAACCCTGTTCCTCAAGTTCACCAAGGAAGGTCCGGAAGCCCCCGGAAGTACCCGTCATGTAAGGCGTACCATGGTCGATGCGAAAGGCACTGTCACCGTCAATGCGTCTGGTTGCCATGCGTCCGCCGTAACCTTTGCTTTTTTCAAAAACAATGACATCGTGTCCGGCCGCGGCGAGCACCCTTCCTGCAACAAGTCCGGACAGTCCGGCACCAATGATTCCAATTTTCATGTGTTTAAAATTTTAGATTCAAGCGGTCACATGCAATTCCATGACCGGTTATGATCATGCGCCTGTGTGTCCTGGCGCCAGCCCGGTCATGTTCATTTCGCTTACGCGTTTCACTGGGCATCTGTTTATATCATTACGATTCATATGGTCAGAATGATCTCACATGACAGGATATGATTATGCTCCTGTGTGTCAGCAGCAGGCTGTCATGTTCGGTTCATCAGATCCTGCTTTTTTTCTATTGAAGTAGTCGCTATTTTTTCATCCGACACAAAGATAAGCGGTCAAAATACATCCGCCAAATGATTTAATCATTCCCGGATACCGGCTACTCTGCAAAATAAACATTTTATCCCGATCTCTGCTTGCGTCACATAAAGCCAGGGATTTATTGCAACTTTGTTGCATTTTTGATATCTTTCTTCAATGGCTCGAAACAAGCAATACCATCACTTTCTTCGTCAATGCGGACTAAAGGTAACATCCACCAGATTGCTGGTCCTGGATGTGCTGATGTCCTCCAGGACTGCCCTGTCGCACAGTGACATTCTTGGCAAAACCCGCGGCAGCCGCCTGGACAAGGTAACGCTTTACCGGACACTGGACACGTTTATCAAGCATGGTATTGTACATAAAGTGGCTTCCGAGGATCGCAACTGGCTGTATGCCCTTCATCCGATGGACCGCAACAATGCCGTTCGCGACGATCATGCGCATTTTATTTGTGACCAGTGCGAACGTATCTACTGCCTGCCGGTACAAGCACGGAACGGTATGCCGGCCCCGGAATCAGAGGAAGGGTTTGTTATCCGGACGCATGAATACCGTTTGCACGGGATTTGTCCTCAATGCCATTGATGTATTGGTCCCTGATGAGAAAACCCACCCCAAAATTCCCTGATACCTGATATCTGTCATTACTGTGACCAATATTTTTGCCAAACTGAGCATTTTTCTGTCATCGCTTTGCGTAGTTCATTGCCTTGCCACCCCTTTTGTGCTTCTGCTGCTGCCGGCATTATCCACCCTGTTTTCAGAAACCATTGAAACCCTGCTGGTCCTGTCGGTGGTTCCTCTGAGCATGGCGGGATTTCTTCCAACCTGGTTCCGGCACAGGAACAACCGGCTGCTCGTGCTCTACCTGACCAGTATCGCTCTGATCCTGTTCAGTCAGTTTGTGCTTCATGTCAGCCATGATCACGCGGAACACGGGATATCCCTGATGAACTGGATACGCACCGGGGTCACCTTCACCGGTGCGTTTCTGCTTGCATGGGTGGTTTTTCAGAACAATCGGCATACGCACTACTGTACACATCCGCACCATCATCAGGATACGGCACGGCCGCTTCCGGATACTCACAGCGAGCCCGATACGGAATCCTGATGCAGAAAATGCCTTTTTTTTACATGATTCGGGCAAAGTACATCCGGGAAAACCGGAGGCTCGCCCGGCAAGATACTTTTTGGGAATTCCGGCCGTAAGAAGTAGGTTATGTTTATCAAAAAAGACAATTCATCCCTGCTCATGAACCTGAAAAAAACACAAAAAGGGCATCTCATTGCCAAACCTTGCCGGACTTTCGTGCTCCCGGCGATTGTTTTTCTTATCCTTTTGCTGCCAGCGACCGACATACTGGCGCAACGCATCACATACGAATCCCTGAGGGCGCGCGACCGCCAGCCCACCGTCTTTTTTGAGCAGCTTGTTGTGCCTGACACTACGGAAACAGGGATGAAGCTGGTTACTGCATTCCGTTTGGAGAACAATTTTCTCGCATTCCGCAGGATCCGGGATGAGCAATCCGGAGAACAGGTCCGGCGTTTTTTTGCCGAGCCCACGGTTCAGGTAAACATCCGCAAGCGCACCCCCGGAACGGCAACGGATGAGCAGCAACCTGCCCCGATCACCCGAACCTGGAGTGAAACCGTTTATGCTGAAACTTATGAGCAAACGAAGTCCGGCACCTCGTTCCTTCAAAATATCCTGGAAGCGCATCTGGAGCCGGGCACCTATCGCATTGAAAGCACGGCCAGGGCTGACAGTCGCACGCGCCGTGCTCTTGCGCCTGGTTTCCGCATACCCGATACCACCGACACCGAAACCGCATTTTTCTATTTCATCGACCAGCAGTCCCCTCCGGAGCCCCCGTTTACCGCGCCGCTGATGAATATGGGCAACAATGTCGCTTTTGGCCGTGACCATCAGCTGCTGATCTGGTTTCCGGCGCTTCATGATGAGGCCGCATATTCCCTGGAAATCCACAGAGTACGCATTTCCAGACAGGATACCACCGTGCAGGAACAGATGATGGAGCATTCTCTTGATCCGGAGAAACTGCTGGCAGGGTATGTTCATGATGTCTTCATGTCGGAGGATCAGCCGCACCTGCGTCTTCAGCCCGTTGACAACAACCCGGGGGGTATGGGTGCTTTCTACCTGCTGTCGGTCCCCAACAGCACCTTCGAGAATGCGCACTACCGTGTACGCGTTCTCAAAGCGGCCTCCGGCGAGGAGCCGAAAGTGATTGCCAGGCGCACCTATCAGAGTTTCTGGCTGGATATGCCGGTCAGCTTGCTGAATCTGGATGTGGCTGTAAACATGATGCGTTTTATCATGGATGAGGATCAGCACAGGGCAATGCGACGGGGCAACCGGGAACAGCGGGAAAGAAGTTTCAGGGAATTCTGGGCTGATAGGGATCCGACTCCCGACAAGGAATACAACGAACTGATGGTGGAATACTTCCGCCGCATTGACTACGCCTTTGACAATTTCACCAGTCCTCAGAATCCCGGATATGAATCCGATCAGGGCAAAGTCTATATCCGGCATGGAGCGCCGGACCGCCGGGAACGGACATTCCCGCCGAACCAGCCCGCCCGGGAGATCTGGCACTATGGCGACAGAAGGTTTGTTTTTGAAGCAACCACGGGTTTTGGTGATTACAGGCTAATTGACCGAAGATGAAACATATTTCCGGCAAAGGTTCGCAACACGGGAAAAAACGCTCCCATCCGGTCCTGGCCGTTTCCATGGGCGACATGAACGGTATTGGTCCGGAGGTTATCCTGAAAATGCTTCCCGGGTTGACGGGCGGCCGTTCAGAACACCGTGCCGGCATCCTTCTTTTTGCATCCCGTGACGCCATGCTCCATTACTTTCAGCTTGCGAATCCCGGCTCCCCTCCACCCTCCTGGCTTTCCGGTGCATCCCCGGGAGACTGGCGATACGAGGGATCGTTCACCTTTCCCGCATACGATGAAAAGCATTACGATGAAAAGCATATGGCACCCGGTCCGGGCGAGATCATGCTGGTCCCCGCCAGGGAAGGTACGGAGCGCGTTTCTCCGGGCACCATCACCGCGTATTCCGGCAAGCTTTCGATGGACGCCGTCTCCGCCGGGATCGAGGCCTGTCTTTCGGGAGAAGCTGACGCACTTGTGACGGCACCCATATCAAAAGAGGCCATTCACCTGGGTGGATTTCGTGTTCCCGGCCACACGGAATATCTGGCCGGACGCACGGGTGCAAAAAAGGTCGGCATGATGCTGGTCAACAAGGCA
>RECX01000032.1 GCA_007693825.1 Balneolaceae bacterium | reverse complement strand
TCAGAGTCACTGCCAGCAGCGGTTTCCGTATCAACTCCGGCAGCGGCAACAGTGTCGGTTTCAGCGTCTGTGCCGGCAGTATCGGCACCTTTTGCGGAACCATTGCCTTTGAGCGCCCAGACTACCCACATGGCAAATACCACCAGGTAGAAAATGAGATTGAATGTGTAATCATGAATCATCTGGAAACCGGAATACCAATGATACTGGATGATTGCCAGCACAAAGATGCGCGCTACGTTGACCAGATAGATTATCAGGATTCCGGTGGGTATAAAAAGCCACCTCTTGATAGTATTTCCCGGGTAGGCAAGTACAAATCCTATGAACAGTCCAATCGTCTCAATTCCGTTGCAGCCGTCGATGATCTCGAGCCCGTTTGCCCGTGCTATGCCCACTATCCGGTCAAAAGCAAACACCTCATATCCTATCACCTGAAGCAGCGTGGCCGTAACGGAGACGATATTCCGCGAGATATATTCGTCCAGTCTTCCATCCGGTAAAAGCCACAGATGGTACAGCGCATACCATACGACATACACCCCCAGCGCTTTCAGGATGAAAAGCATTATTTCACGGTTTTTGCCTTGAAAAGTTCTCATGGATATATGTATGTAACCTCCGGACAAGATATGATGGAATTCACGGACAGAAACAGATACTGAACCTTACAGCTCATTAGCACTGATTTTTTCGATAAATGCAGCGGGGACCTCGACCAGGATCACCTGATGCAACTGCTCCAGTTCCAGGCACACCCTCTTTTTGCCTCTCCAGTTGACCCACCTTCCCCTGCTTCCTTTCAACGGGCCATGGACAACCGCAACAGGATCCCCTTTCACATAATTTCTGTCCCCTACTTCAAACGCGTCCGGACCTGCAAGGATTTTCCTGATCAAGTCTATCTGTTCGTCACGGATTACAGCAGGTGCCCCATTGAAATGAATCGTTCGGGCGACACCGTCGGTTTGAACGGCATGATACAGTTCGCTCTGCTCCGCACGAATAAACACATAGCTGCTGAAGAGAGGTACCTGAACTTTTTTCTTGCGATCACTCCACTGCCTCACCATGGTTTGCATCGGAAGCCAGACCTCAAAACCGCCTTCCTCCAGCCGGTCTGCGACTTTTTTTTCAAATCTGGGCCGGGTATATAATGCGTACCAACTACGACTCATAAAAAATAAAGTGATGTGGGATTTTTTTTCTGATTTCGTAAAAAAATACGATTCTTTCAATTGCGTTACTATCACAAGTTAAATGCAAAGATACCAGCCGGAATTGAACGGGACCGCGCCACATCTTTCAGAATATCCACCTGATCATCATACTGGCCCGATTATACGCGGATTTCTCATCGCGTTGCATCCACACCATCTTATTCACGCTATTTATATACAGCCCTGCAGGGAAACAATGCCATAGTTTCATCTTGGCCGATATTGCCGTATCTTCCATGAATTTAAATTAACCGTTAACTTAAACAAGTATTTATTCATACGCGTCTTATGGGTAAACGAACCCTTGTGACTTCCGCCCTGCCCTATGCCAACGGCCCCATCCATCTGGGACATCTTGCCGGGGCCTACCTGCCGGCAGACTTCTATGTCAGGTACAAGCGCATGCGAAACGAGGATGTGGTCTTCATCTGTGGTTCTGATGAACACGGCGTACCCATAACCATCGCCGCAGAAAAGGAGGGCGTATCTCCGCAGGATATCGTGGACCGGTTCCACGAGATGAATAAAAAGACATTTGAGGCATTCGGCATTTCTTTTGATTATTTCGGGCGGACCAGCTCCCCGGTGCATCACGAAACTTCCCGGGACTTCTTCCGCGTCCTGAATGAGAAAGGGGTGTTCAAAAAGAAGGGCGAAACTCAGCTCTATGATGAGAAAGCCGGAATGTTTTTGCCTGACCGCTATGTAAGGGGTACCTGTCCGCATTGCAGTTACGCCGAGGCGTTTGGCGACCAGTGCGAAAAATGCGGCACTTCGCTGTCACCCTCCGATCTCATCGAACCCAGAAGCATGGTCACCGGTGAAAAGCCCGTCTACAGGGAAACCGAACACTGGTTTCTGCCGCTGGGCGATTTCCAGAACGACCTGCAAGCATGGCTGGACAGCACTGAAAACTGGAAACCCAATGTGATGGGACAGGTCAAAAGCTGGCTCACCCAGGGACTCGGTGACCGGGCCGTGACGCGTGACCTGACCTGGGGTGTTCCCGTACCCGTCGAAGGATTCGATGGAAAGGTACTGTATGTTTGGTTCGATGCGCCCATCGGCTACATATCCGCCACCAAGGAATGGGCCGATTTGAAAGGTGACCCAACCCTTTGGGAAAAATACTGGCGGGATAAGGACTGTGACCTGATCCATTTCATCGGAAAGGATAACATTGTGTTCCACTGCATCATGTTCCCGGCTGTATTGATGTCCTACGACGGATACATCCTTCCGAAAAATGTTCCGGCCAATGAATTCCTCAACCTGGAAGGACAAAAACTCTCCACGTCACGCGGATGGGCGGTGTGGGTCCATGAGTACCTGAAGGATTTTGAGCCGGACCTGCTGCGCTATGTGCTCGGCACCGGACTGCCCGAAACCAAGGATGCTGATTTTTCCTGGAAATACTTCCAGGACCACGTCAACGGCGAACTGGCGGATATCTTCGGGAATTTCGTGTTCCGGACCCTTTCGTTCACCAGCAAGAATTTCGACAACAAGATCCCGTCCGCAGCTGATTTCACGGCCGAAGATCAAGCCATGCTGGCTGAGATCACCCGTCTGAAAGATGAGGCAGCCGTATGCTACGAGA
>RECX01000217.1 GCA_007693825.1 Balneolaceae bacterium | reverse complement strand
CAAGTTCGTTAGCTTCTTTAACGGTCAGGTTTACCAGTTGTTCTGCTATTTCTTTAACGTCTGCCATTACTTTGTACTCCCGTTGGTTGTTTTGTCAGTTGATATGATAAAATCTGTTAATCTTCTTTTTCGGCGATGGTTTTGACCGCACCGGCAATATTGGATCCCTGGGACTGAAGTCCGCCGACCACATTGCTTATTGGGCTGAGGAGCAGACCGATGATGTCACCGATCACTTCCTCTTTGGATTTCATTGCAGCCAGGACATCAAGTTGATCTTGCGTATAGATATCCTCTTCAATGGCCGCAGCTTTGAATTCCGGCTTCTTTTTGTCCTTCAGGTATTTTTTCAGGACTTTCGCCGGAATTGCAGCATCACCTCTGATAATCGAATATGCCGTTTCGTTGACCGTAAGATCGACGAGACCTTCAAATTTTCCGACTTCGGTCAATGCTCTGCGAAACAAGGTGTTGTTGTAAACCTTGTATGGGATGTTGTTTTTGCGAAACTCGCCCCGAAGATCATTCAGCTCAGCCACAGACATACCTTTGAAATTGGTCATGTAGATGGCGTCTGCATCCTTGAGCTCCTCAACGAGGTTCTTTACGATTTCTTGTTTTTCCGCTAAAGTAGCCATGGAACGTTACTGTCGGTTTAAGATTGTACAGCTGAGCGGGAAATGGGAATACTTGGCCCCATTGTCGAGCTGATGGAAACACTACGGATATACGTACCCTTTGCTGATGCAGGGCGCAGTTTGATAACGGTCTTCAGGAATGCCTCGGCATTGTCCCTGATCTGGACGGGCTCAAAACTGCTTTTACCGATCGATGTATGCAGGATTCCGTATTTATCCACACGAAAATCGATCTTTCCTGCCTTGACGTCCCGGACCGCATCGGCGACATCCATGGTGACCGTGCCGCTTTTCGGATTGGGCATGAGGCCTCTGGGACCAAGTACTTTCCCAAGCCTGCCGATTTTGCCCATGACATCCGGGGTGGCGACGATGACATCGATATCCGTCCATCCCTCCTGGATCTTTTCGATGTAATCATCGAGTCCGACATGATCGGCTCCGGCTTCCCGGGCCTCCTCCTGCTTGGCGGGATTTACAAGCGCCAGTACACGGACGGTTTTTCCTGTACCGTGCGGCAAGGACACCGTACCGCGGACCATCTGGTCGGCGTGTCTGGGATCCACACCCAAACGAATGTCGATATCGATAGAGGCATCAAACTTCGTGACCGAAGTCTTTTTTGCCAGTTCGGCAGCTTCTTCCAGGCTGTACTCCTTGCCAGCCTCGATCAGCTTCTGAACTTCAATGTATTTTTTTCCTCTTTTGGGCATAAGTTAAAACCTGCAAATGGTTACTTTTTTCGATCAACTCTGAGTCCCATGCTCCTGGCCGTACCAGCTATCATCTCGGCCGCATGATCAATATCAAAAGCGTTAAGATCTTTCATTTTTATTTCAGCAATCTCTTTGCACTTGCTCCAGGCGACCGTTCCGACTTTAATCTTGTTCGGTTCACCCGAGCCGGACTTGAGCTTCAGTGCCTGCTTGAGCAGCACGGCTGCCGGCGGAGTCTTCGTCTCGAAAGTGAAGGACTTGTCCTGATATACCGTGATGACGACCGGGGTCAGCGTGCCGGTATTCTGCTGCGTGCGGGCATTGAATGCCTTGCAGAACTCCATGATGTTCACGCCGGCCTGACCCAGAGCTGGTCCGACAGGGGGGGCAGGGTTGGCCTGTCCGCCCACGATCTGCAATTTGATTACTTTGCTTACTTTCTTAGCCATATTTCAATTAACCTTCTTGTTGCATCCTTCCCTTTTCGCAAGGATGCCTTATGAGTTTCTTTTCCGGTCAGGCATCGGGATCTACCTGGTTTACATCCACTTCCACCGGTGTACGGCGGCCGAAAATGCTGACCAGAACCCGCAATTTCAGTTTGTCAGGGTATATTTCCTCGACCGTACCGTCAAAATCCTTGAAAGGCCCGTCAATCACTTTGACGAGATCTCCCTTCTTGAACGGTATTTCGACGAGGCTGGCACTTTCATCCTGGCTTTTTGCCGTTCTGCCGAGGATCCGGTCCACTTCCTCCTGTTTGAGGGGGGTCGGACGGGCGCTGGACTTGTCGTTTTTCAAAAAACCGATGACAGAGGGCGCGTTGGATATCAGGTTGTTGACGGCATCGTCGAAGATCGCTTCCACAAGGATATAGCCGGGGAAAAAGTTTTTTTCCCTGGTCCGTTTCTTGCCGGACCTGATTTCGATAACCGTTTCACTCGGAATCAGTATTTCTTTTATTCTGTCCTCAAATCCATGAAGTTCAATTTCCCTTTGCAGGTACTCTTTCACTTTTTTCTCATGGCCTGAGAAACAGCGTACGACATACCAGTTCCGTTGCTGTTTTTCCATGTTAACCAAAGATCAATTCCAGCACAGTGCTGTATACGCGGTCCACTCCGAAAATAAAAAGAGAGACAATGATAGAGAACACCACAACGATAACCGTACTGTCGATGAGTTCTTGTTGTGTGGGCCAGGAGACTTTACTCATCTCCTTTTTCACACTTTGAAAATATTCCGTGATCTTGTTCATATTTGTTTATGTGCCTGTCTGTCAGTTTTGCACGGGTGGAGGGACTCGAACCCCCAACCTACGGTTTTGGAGACCGTTGCTCTGCCAATTGAGCTACACCCGTACGAATCAAACAGAGCCTGCGTGAGTATCCGGATGGTTTTATCAGTCCAGAATTTTACTTACGACGCCGGCACCTACCGTACGTCCGCCTTCACGGATGGCAAACCGAAGTCCTTCTTCCATGGCCACCGGCTGGATCA
>RECX01000010.1 GCA_007693825.1 Balneolaceae bacterium | reverse complement strand
CCGGTGCGGGAAATCAGAAAAAGCGTCACAAGCACGCCGGCGCTGGTGTAGACATCGGTGAGCGTATGCTTACCGTTGCCGGTTACAATCATGTTGTTCTCCCTTTTCCCGGTCCGCACCAGCCAGGAGCCCAGCACCAGGTTGATCAGCGCCGAAGCGAAGATAATGCCGGCTCCCGTCTCCAGGTGGAACACCTCTATGCCGACAATCAGGCTCTTTATGGATTGATAGAAGATGGTGAGCGCCGCCACCAGAATCAGTGTTCCCTCGGCTCCCACGGCAAAAAAGCCGATGCGTTCGTGTCCGTAGGGATGGTCACTGTCCGGCGGCTTCTGGCTCAGGTAGATCCCGAACGTGGAAAACCCGACGGCAAAAACGTGCACAAAGCTCTCCGCGGCATCGGAAAACACGCTGTTGGCCCCGGTATAGATCCAGGCCGTGAATTTCATCAGGAAAACGAAGACCGAGACGACCAGGCTGATACGTATGGCTTTCTCGCTGCGGGTAATTTCACGCTTCTCAGACATCAGCCGGCAGGAATAAATGTGAGATCACGCCATCTTAAAGCAAAATGATCGTTATCTTTTGTGGATATTCAAGATAAAGAATACGCATCTTCCTACTTTATTTACCACTTTTATTCTTTTGCAGGAACTTGATCCGACATATCAGCAGCTGTTTCGCAATATTTCCGAAGCCGTTTCGGAAATCGGCCAGGAGATCCACGTCATTGGCGGGTTTGTCCGGGATTACTACCTGAGGCGCCTCCCTTCAGATGGTGATTGTGACATCGACTTTGTGACGGTCGGGTCCGGGATCCGTGTTGCGGAAGCCGTTGCCGCAAAACTCGGCACCCGGAAAATCGCCACCTACCGCAGGTTCGGCACCGCCCAGGTCACCTGGGGCCGCTTCTCCCTGGAGTTTGTGGGAGCCCGAAAGGAGAGTTACCGTCCGGATTCGCGCAAGCCCGCCGTAGAGGACGGCACCCTTGAGGATGATCAGTACCGGCGTGATTTCACCATCAACGCGCTCTCATGGTCACTTAATCCAGACAGTTACGGTGTATTGAATGATCCCTTCAACGGCTTGCGGGACCTGCAAAACCATATCATCCGCACCCCGGTGGATCCGGAGCAGACGTTCCGCGACGATCCCCTCCGCATGATGCGGGCCGTACGCTTTGCCAGCCAGCTTCATTTCAGTATCGCGCCCGGGACAAAAAAGGCGATCGAAAAGATGGCCCCGCGACTGGAGATCATCTCCAAAGAGCGCATCATTGACGAGCTCAACAAGATCGTGATGTGCGACCAGCCATCCTCCGGACTCATCCTTTTGAATGAAACCGGGCTTCTGGCACAGTTTTTCCCGGAGCTTTGCGAGCTGCAGGGCGTGGAGGAGATCCATGGCCTGCGGCACAAGGACAATTTCCACCATACGCTGAAGGTGCTGGATAATGTGGCGATGGCTTCCGACAATCTCTGGCTGCGCTGGGCGGCCATCATGCACGACATCGCCAAACCGGCCACCAAACGGTTTGAGTCGAAACAAGGCTGGACTTTCCATGGCCACGACGCCCTGGGTGCCCATATGGTCCCCCGCCTCTTCCGGCGCCTTGGCCTGCCGCTCGATGAGCGGATGCGCTATGTGAAGAAGCTTGTGCGCCTGCATCTGCGTCCCATCGCATTGGCGACCGAAGAAGTAACCGACAGCGCCATCCGCAGGCTCATCTTTGAAGCCGGCGATACCCTGGAAGACCTGATGACACTCTGTCGCGCCGATATCACCAGCAAAAACCACCAGAAAATCCGGCAGTTCCTCAAAAACTTCGACTTCGTTGAAAAACGGATTGCCGAAGTGGAAGAAAAAGACCGTATCCGCAACTGGCAGCCTCCCGTGGGCGGCAACGAGATCATGGAGATCTGCGGCATTGGTCCCGGACCGGAAATCGGCCGCATCAAATCCGCCATCGAGGACGCCATTCTGGACGGAACCATCCCCAATACCCGGGAAGCCGCCCTGGATTATCTGCACTCACTGGCCGAAACGGTGCCGCAACCGCAACAGCAGCAGCAGCAACCGCAACAGCAGCCGCAGCAGCAAGAATCAGAATCAGAAAACCGTACCCCCGGCAGAAAACAGGCAAAAAACACCTCCAACAGAACAAAACAATCCCATACCAAGCCAACCGATAATCAGACGTGAACATTAGCGACAACACCATTTGGGTCTCCCGCTCGTGGGCCAAAATCAACCTGGGCCTCCAGGTACTGCGCCGGCTTCCCAACGGATACCATGAGATAGCAACCGGATACTGTTTCATCAACTGGAGCGACCGGTTCGAGATGAAAAAAGCACCCGCTTTTTCCCTGGAAATGACGGATGAGCGCCTCCCCTCCGATCACAACAACCTGATCGTGAAAGCGGCCAGCACCCTTCGCAAGTACGTTGATTTTGACGACGGCTGGTCTGTGCTGGTGGACAAGCTGATCCCGTTCGGCGCCGGACTGGGCGGGGGAAGCAGCAACGCCGCCACCATTCTGCGCATGCTCCGGAAAGTGTCCCGGCCGGACCTTTCCCTGGATGAGATCCACCAGCTTGTCAGCGGACTGGGTGCCGACATACCGGTGTTCCTGCACGGCAAACCCGGCATCGGCACCGGCATCGGCACCGAAATATCGTTTTGCGATATTCAGCCGGATGCGTGGATACTGACGGTTTTTCCGGACATTCACGTATCCACAGCCGACGCATACCGTAATTGCCTTCCCGATGAAGAGCCGGAGTTCGAGCTTGAACACATCCTCCTGAAAGAACCGCTGGAGGAATGGCGCTATCTGCTGACCAATGACCTGGA
>RECX01000109.1 GCA_007693825.1 Balneolaceae bacterium | reverse complement strand
TTTCAGGTGATGTTGCTGGCATTTTCTCCCGATATTGTTAGCTTTGGATATCGGATATTACCTCTAAAGGAGAAATGCTGTGAAACTGCTGGCAACATCGGACCTGCACCTGGGGCGTCACTCGTCCCTGCCGTTTGAAGAAAGCGACCCCGGCCTGACCGCCAGTGCGCAAACCTGGCACCGCATCGTCGACCTGGTGATCCGGGAGGATGTGGATGCGCTCCTTCTGGCGGGCGACCTGGTGGACCAGTCCAACCGCTTCTACGAGGCCTCGGCCGAGCTGGAAAACGGGATCCGGCGGCTGGCAGATGAACGCATCCCGGTCGTGATGGTCAGCGGCAACCATGACCATGAAGTGCTGCCGGAGCTGGTGCAGCGCCTGCAGGGAGAGAAAGATTCGTCCGGCGAACCTCTGGTACATCTCCTGGGACGCAACGGCCGGTGGGAGACCCGCACGATTACCGTGCGCAATGGAGAGCAGCTCCAGGTCACGGGATGGTCTTTCCCCGAACAGCAGTCCCGCTACAGCCGCAACCCCATGGAGACGTACGAACCCCCGCCACAGAGCGGACTGGTCTCGGTCGGGCTCCTTCACTGCGACGTGAACCAGTCCGACAGCGTGTACGCCCCGGTGGCGTCTGTCGATTTTAACGACACGGGACTGGATTACTGGGTCCTGGGCCACATCCACAAACAGATCGTCTGGCGTGATTCGGCGCCGGAAGTGTTCTATCCCGGCGCGCCGCATCCCTTCGATGCCGGGGAAGCCGAAGCCGGGACGGTGCGCGTGCTGGACACGTCCGGATCGTCCGCGGCGCTGCCGGTGGCGCCCATCCGTTATGTGACACTGGCGTATGAGGTCACCGATGGGCCCGGTTCACGTATGCGCGGTGAGTTTCGGGACGAGTTGCGGGCGCTGACGGAGGATCCCGCAATCCGGAGCGATGCGCTGCAGCTGCTCGTGTTGACGGTGCGGTGCCGCGGCACCGTTTCGGCCCTGAACCGCTTTATGGAGGTGCAAGGGGAGCACGAAGGGGAATATATCCACGTCAGTGAGGATTTGCGGGCGGTCGTGCGCAAGTGGGTTGAAGAGCCGCAGGTGGAAACCGATCTGGAGAAACTGGCCGAGAACAGCAATCCGGCGGGACTCCTGGCATCCTGGATCCTGCATATTGACCGCAAACAAGCGGTAAATGTGGAGCCCGGCACTGCCCGAACGGAATACCCTGAAGAGCTGCGCGACCTGCTGGATGCATTCCGCGAAGAGTACCGGACGCTTGCCGGCCATGGGGTGTTCAAGCCGGTGGTGGATGGCGGACAGGTACCGCCCGAACCGACCGATGAAATGATCGAGGCGCTGTTCCGGTCGCGGTCCATGACCCTGCTTCAGACCCTGATCACCCAGGCGGAGGACCGGAAATGACAGCCACCAAACAACTTGCCTTCCGGGAACTGAACATCATCCGCATGCCGGGCCTGACGGGAAGCATCCGGCTCGGGGATCTGGGTCCGGGCGTGGTCATCGTGGCCGGACCCAACGCATCCGGCAAAACCACATCCGCCCGGGTCATGAATTACCTGCTCTGGCCGGAAGCGGCGGAACAGGACCTGGCCCGGTTCGGCTTCAAACTGCATCACGTTTCGCTGCGCAGCAAGCTAGCGATCGGCGATGAGGAGTGGACGGCGGGATATGAAACCGGCGGACGTATCGTTATGCGCGGCAATGCACAGGAGAGCGCGCTGCCCGTCCCGCCCCGGGAGCATCAGCAGCGCTACAACCTGGCCCTTTCCCAGCTGCTGACCGGCGACGACCGCGATTTCGCCGCGTGGATCCACCGGGAAGCGATGGGTGGATTCGATCCCGACCGCGCCGGCAGGGAGCTCATCCGGAAGACCGGTTTGCCCACGAGAAATTTGCAGGAATACAAGGCGTGGCAGAAAGCGTCGGAGCAGGTGCGTGAAATCACAAAACGGGACCATCAGCTGCGCCGGGATCAGCAGCGGCTGGCGGAGCTGATTCGGCAGCGGGACGAGGCCGCGTACAAGGCCAGGCAAATCCGGATGTTTGAGTGGGTGATCGAACTCAGGGAAACGGAAAGCCGGCTCGAGGAGGTCTATGGCCGGTTGAATGTGTACCCGGAGTCGCACGGGCAGTATCATGCCCAGCTGCGGAAAACGATTGAGGAAGCCGCGGAAACCATCCGTCAGCTGGATACGGAGCTGAATGAGCTGACGGGCGATCTGGCCGGATTCCGCAGGGAGCAGACGGACATTGGGCTGCCGGACGGTGGCGTGCCGCAGGAGCGGATGGACCGGCTTGTCACCCTGCTGCGCGAGATTGAGGATTTCGCATCGCAGTCCGGGCGTCTCGACCGCGAAATTGGCGCGGCCGATGCAGAGCGCCGGAACATTTTGAAGCAAATCGATAAGGCAGGCACGGGATTGAAAGCGACGGCGGATTCAGGTTCAGGCAAGGCCGCAGGAGCTGATCCGGACGCGGTCTCCGATGCAAATGCGGGTGATGCTGCGGCTTCAGATTCCGATGAACTTGTGGATGCGGTTGACGCTGCTGGAGCGGATGCAGCTCTTGATGCCGGCACGGGAATGGATGCCGATTCGGTCCTGAAGAACGGTTTCAACCCGGAGTGGGTGGACCGGGCCTCTGACCTGGTCAGGCGCGAAGCCGAAGCCGAAAACCGGCGTCTTGCCGCGGAAAGCGAACTGGCGCTGTTGGATGATGGCCTTGCTGAAAAAGGAGCAGACACACCGGGCGAAATCTTGAGTGATGCGCCGGGTGAAAAAGAAGCTGATTCGCAGGGCGGGAGCGGTGGTGAAATACCGGGCGAAAAGGGAGGTGATGCCAAAGGTGAAAGAGCAGTTAATGCCGCGGACGAAAAAGCAGGTGCCAAGGGTGAAAAACCCGGTGCGACTGCCGGGGATGTGCACAAGGGCATCGACCTGCTCACGGAGTGGCTGCGCGAAGTGGGCGGAGCGCAGCTGCGCGGCATCCCGCCGGTGAGGGCCGCGTCCATGCTGCTGCTGTCCGCACTGGCAGCCGGCGCCATGCTGATCGAGCCGCTGGCCGGATTGCTGATCCTCATCCCGGCGCTGTGGCTGGGTGCCGAATGGTTCCGGCTGCGGAAGGCAAGGATGGATGCCGAGTCGGGCCGCATCCCCACACGGTTTGCGCAAAGCGGCCTCGATGCCCCGAAACGCTGGGATATCGATGCCGTGAAGGACCGGTTCCTGGCCCTGACCGAGTCGTATCTGCCGCTGCGCGAAATGGAACGCAACCGGGATCGCAGAAAAATCATTGAGAAAAAGAGGGCCGACGCCGTTTCCGAACTGGAAAAGATCGCATCCGCGCGGGTACAGCTTGCGAAGGAATCGGGTGTGGCTCCGGAAGGTGTCGGGCTGCCAGAGCTGCATTTCAGGCTGCATCACATCCACCAGTACAATGAAACCCTCACCAAGCTGGCGAGGCTGCGGGAGGAGAGAAACGGTTGTGAAGCTTCGCGGGTCCGGTTGCAGGAGGAGTTCGTGGCGTTGATCCGTGATTTTGATGATTCGGCAGCTGCGGGTTCGGTATCGGTATCGGGCTCCGGGACAGGTACCCGGGATGTGACATCCGGCTCCGGAAGTCAGCGTCAAAAGGATGCCGATCTTTTCAATCAGGCTGCGGCCCTGTCGCATCGCGATCTGCGCGAGCAGCTCGACCGGTTGGCGAGCAGGAACAGCAGGTGGCGTGAGTTGCAGCAGCAGATCCGGGGCGCGGAAGATCAGACCGCAAAGACGGAGGAGCGCCGGAAGAAGGAGCAGGAGCGGTTGGAAAAGCTCTACGGCTCGCTCGGACTGCAGCCCGGGGACTATGCCGGACTGCTGAAACTGGACGAGGAACACGGTGCCTATCAGGAGTGCATCCAACAGAAACAGGCGCTCGAACAGAAGCGGGATTCGATCACAAACAGCATCCGGGAGCACGAAGGGTATGAGCCGGAGGTCGAAGAGCTCACCCGCGAGCAGGCCGGGGCCGAAGTGGCGTCGTGCCGCAGGGCGGAGGACGAGGCGCAGGGGTTGCAGAAGGAGATCACCAGCATCGAAACGCTGTTGAAGGAGCGGATCGGGAAGCAGGAGCTGGCGGATGCGCTCCGCCTGGAGGATACTGCGCGCGAGCGGCTTGCCGGACAGTTTGACAACTATTTGTCCGACGCCATACTGTCCCGCACGGTTGACTGGCTGAAGAAGGAGAACCAGCGGCGGAACTATCCCGATGTGTTCCATCGGGCCAATAAGCTGTTCCGGAGTTTCACCGAAAACCGGTACGAGCTGGAGGTTGTGCAGGATGGCGGGATTGGTGGTGATGCCGGCAGGATTTCCTCCAATGGGGGACCCGGTTTTGTGGCTATCGATCATGTGAACAACGGGGATGTGTATCCGCTGGACCGGCTGTCGGAGGGCACGCGGATCCAGCTGCTGCTGGCCGTGCGGATGGCGTTTGTGGAGCAGCTGGAGAGCGGGGTGCGGGTGCCGTTTTTTGCCGATGAGCTGCTGGCCGTGAGCGACGATGCGCGGGCCGGGGCTATTATGGATGCGCTGCTTGCCATCAGCCGGGAGGGGCGGCAGGTGTTCTATTTCACGGCGCAGGGCGACGAGGTGGAGAAGTGGATGCAGAAGGCGGCGGCGACCGGGGATCAGGATCTGGTGCAGGTCCGGACGCTTGGGCGCGGGGAGCTTTTCCGTGCGGGCGGCGACGGGCTCGGCGGGGGTGTCGGTGAGGTGTCAGGCAGCGGGCTCGGCAGCGGGGATGTCGGCAAAGTCGTGGATTCTCGTGATCTTGAGGATGCGGAAGGTGCCCGTGATGCCAGAACGTCACCGCGTTGGCGATTCGGATACGGCAGCGATGTGCCGCCGGCGGAAGGCAAAACGCATCAGAAGTACGGAGAGGTGCTGGACGTGCCGTCGGCCGATCCGATGGCGGCCGGGGCGGACCGCCTCCATCCGTGGTACCTCGCCGAAGACACGGATCTAATTTACGAATGCCTGCGGAACGGCCTGATGACCTGGCGGCAGATCCGCTTGTTCCTGGATCATGGCGGACAGCTGGCGGCCGGCGAAGAGCAGATCGGCAAAATGAAGGAAGCCGCGACCCTGGCCGAGAAGGCGCTGGAGCTCTGGCAGGAGGGACGCCCCCGGCCCATTACGCCGTCAGCCTTGCGCGACAGCGGCGCCATCACCGGAGCCTATCTGGAGAGGGCGGATTCGCTTGCCAAACGGGTGAGGTTTCATCCCGTCCGGTTCCTGGAGGAAGTCGAAAAGGGCGCCCTGCCCCGGTTCCGTGAAGATAAAAAGGCGGAGCTGCGTGCCTGGCTGGATGACAACGGCTATCTGCCGGATGCCGACCCGCTGTCCGACGAGGAGGTGCAGGTGCGCCTGCGCGCCCTGGCAAGCGGATTCCGCTATTTGTCGAAGGACGAGGCTGAGCGGGTGGCAGATCGAATCATGCGCACGTCGGCCGGCAGCCAGAAATGAGATTCACCGTGTCAATCAGAATTCGTCAAAATAGGTTTCGAACCGTTTCTCCGGGTCCTGAAATTTCACTTCCGAGGGATCGAATTGATCCGGTTCGAAGTAGGGTCCCAGCTCTTCTTTGGCCGCTTTTTTTTCCGCAGGCTTTCCGTTCTCCAGCAAGTCGAGCATCTCTCCGAAAACATGCGGACCCCCGCTGTCTTCGGGCGGACAAGCTCTGCGTCCACCGGTGCAACGCGGATATGTGACTTCCTTTTCCCGTTTTCCAATGGACTCGAGGGTAATTTTGTGGACCCATCCATCCCCAAAATCATACTCATAAGTCAGCGTTCGATGGGCAAGAGTCAGATACGAGGCCACGCGCACCTCCCATTCGGGGATGGTCCTCTCGGGCTCGATATCCTCTTCGTGCGGAACTCCCAGAAACAGAGGATACCCGGTCAGGGGGTCCGCCACCTCGAACTGGTGAAGGTGACTGTCCGTCCAGCCCATGGCATCCTGAATGGCCACGTGCAAATCCCAGAACGTTGAGGTGCAGGGGATTTCGATCCTGCGCCAGATGGAAGGTTTGGTGTTTTCCAGGGATATTTTCAGCTGCAGGTAGTGGTCGAATTTCTTGCTGGGTGCTTTTTTTCTGCCCTGTTTTTTGGGAAAGTCGAAAAGCGGCAAGCCGGATTCCAAAACAGATGGATCGAAAAAATGATTGAATGCTTCCTTCAGCAAATTCAGATCTTCCGTTTCATCAGGATCGGTAAAGTCCCAGTTTGAATGTTGCCAGTTGGAGATGTCGCCCTCCGATCCACATTTGGGACACTTCCAGGTTATGGGTGAGATGTACCCGTGGTACTGACCGCTTACCAGTCCGCCGCAGCGGTCCACCGGACACGTGAGACCGGTATTGATGCCGTTCTTTGCCTCTTCCGGGTGAGATGTGACAGATTCAACCAGTGCGGTGAGGAATGAGGCCATTTTCCGTGCTTCCGGCAGCATGTTGATCGGTATCTGGCCCGTTTCGTCGAGATAGTGCCGCAGGTTGGTTGTAAAGTTATGTGCCATTATTTCTGGAGTTAAAAAGTATTGGTCAGGCTTATCCCGCGTGCTTTCTGATAATCCATGATGTAATTGAAGCAAGCTTCATCCCGGCCGATCAGCTCCGGCGGCAGCACGCCTTTTTTGGTGCAGAGTTCGTCCAGCAGCATGTTGGCCGCGGCGGTGGCAGTGTAGCCGGTAGTGCGGGCCATGGAGGATGTGCGGGTCTGCGGGCAGTAACGGTCCAGCAGGTCGTAAACGATACGCTTTCGGACGTGGCCGGATGCCGGGGCCGCATTGCCGGAATCTGTCCCTGGTTCGATGTCCTCGCCGGGGCGTTCCATCCGGCTCCCGGAGGACGCATCCTCCCGGCCCCTGCCCTGGATTGTGTCCTCATTGGTGCCTTCCTTCGTGCCTTGGTCTGCACCTTCATCCACCCCCTCAATCGTCACACGCATCACGGTAAACTCCTCTTCCTCGTCGCCCAGACGCCACTGGTCGAACAGCAATTTTGAAGTGAGAGACAGGGGTGCGACCTCGGTCCCGTCATCCACCCGCACCTTTTCCCCGCTGAAAAACCCGCACGCGCGCAGCACGCGGATGTACTCGATGTGGCCGGGATAGCGCAGCGTTTTTTCTTTCATGTCCGGGATGTGCGGCATGGTGTGGATGAGGGTGCGGAGCCCGTCGGTGTTGAACGACTCCAGGGTACCGATGCCGTCGAAATCGATCAGTTCCGGGTCGGAGAGCGCCTCGCGGGTGACGAGATGGCCGTTTTCGACGAAGCGGGCCGGACGCACGTACTCCTCGATGACATCCGCCGGCGAGAACGGCGCCTTGTAGCTGAATGGCCACTGGCGCTCCATGGGCAGGCCGCCGACCAGGCATTCGAACGAGGTGACGGTCATGCGCGCATCGTGGTACCCCAGAAGCAGGTTGCCCATGCCGGGTGCCACGCCGCAGTCGACGATGGCGGTGACGTTGTTTTCGAGGGCCAGATCGTGCAGGTCGAGCGCGTTTTCGGGAAAGAAGGAGATGTCCACGATGTGCTTTCCGGCGGAGATGACGGTCCGGAGGGTGCGGTATCCGAGCGCGCCGGGGACGGCGCTGACCACCAGGTCGAAAGGCGAGACGGCGTCGTGCAGGGCCTCGGTGTCGGTCACATCCAGGATGCGGGTTTCGATTCGTCCGGGGTGGTTGCTGCGTTCGTCGCCGGCCTCCCCGGCTTGTTGCGTGCCGTGGCGGCGAATCGCCATTTCCAGCGCGGCCGGACTCACATCCGTGAGCGTCACATGGTGCTTTTCCGCCAGGTCGCGGGCGATGGCGCTTCCCACCATCCCGGCACCGAGAACGATGATCTTATACATGAACGGGGCCTCCTGTACAGTTCAAAAAATCGCAAATACGACCATGTGACATTGGAATGGATGTTCTACCTGAAATTATCGGGGTTCATCTGGCAACAGACGTGCTCCGTGGATGACGCTAAGGATTTCGATGATACTTTCCTCTCCCTTGATCAAATAGATAATACGATAGGGGTGAAGAAATACCTCCCGAATGTCGTCACGTTCATATTCCGGCACAATACGTCCTTTGCGGGGGTGGAGAATTATTTTTTCGGCAGATGTAATGATTTTCTCAACGGTCCGATAAGCATACAGAGTTGAATCCGTTGCAATATAATCAAAGATCTGGTCGAGTTGCTTTTCGGCCTTCTGCGTCCAGGCGACTCTCATTTTATCAATTGAAATTTTTTCTTGATCTCGTCATGAGAAACAAGGCGGCCTTCCCCGGAGTCTTTCAACCCTTGTTCGATCGACTGGCGAACATAAATCTTATACATCAGATCATCCCAATCAGCATCTTCAGGAAGGTTCTTGAGAAGATGCTCAACTTCTTTTTTGAGTTCGGTTTTTTCCATACTAATTATCTAATCAACTGGTTTCTATTATTATTATCGCAAGTAGACGCGAGAAAAACAACGGACAAAATGAACGAAAAAATACGGACCGTCTTTATATTGTCCGCACGGTGGCATAATTGGCAACTGGCCGCGTAAACGGCCGCATCATTCATCAGAAGCATCGCTTTGCATAATATTTCCCAATCATTTTCAGACGTCATGGATTTTTCATTTCATTCCAAGCCCGTCAGGGTACTTTTCGGCAGGGGCGAAAGCGGGTCGCTGCCGCAGCAGCTTGCATCCTTCAACCGGATTCTGGTCATTGCCGGTCCGCGCTTCCAGGGACAGGTCGGGGACCTGCAGAGCCAGATGGGCGCTGATCGTGTTATTCCGTTTTCCAAAATAGTACCGCATGTGCCGCAGGAACTTGTGGATGTGGCCGGCGAGGTGGTCCGTCAGGTGCGTCCGGATGCGATCCTGGCCATGGGCGGCGGTTCGGCCATCGGGCTGGCGAAGGCGCTGGCACTTGGCGCGGCGCCCGGGCTGAAAGAGTGCTATTTCGAGGAAGGGATGGACGCCCCGGCGATCATCGCCGTGCCCACGACCTTTTCCGGCTCGGAACAGACCGACATCTGGGGCATCACGACCGCCGATGGCAAGAGCACGGGACAGTCACCGCTTGTCCTGCCCGAACTTGTCATCTACGACCCGGACCTGCTGCTGTCGCTTCCGGCGGAACGTGCCGTCACCAGCGCAATGAATGCGATGGCCCATCTGGTGGAAGCGGTCTATGCGCCGGACGGAAATCCGGTGACGCGCTATCAGGCGCTGCAGGGCATCCCGGCCATTGTGGACGGACTTGAGCGTCTTGCGGGCAATGCAGCAGAAGACCGAGACGCTGACAACGCACGGACCGCAGGCAAATCAAAAAAAGGGAGCTCGTCCGGGATCGGCGGCACGGACACGACTCTGACCCCCGAAATCGCCGAAACCCTGCTTTTCGGGGCGTTTCTTGGCGGAAAGTGCCTCCGGGAAGTGTCCATGTCGCTGCATCACAAAACCGCTCACGTACTTGGCGGTTCTTTTGGATGCGATCACGCCGTTGCGCATACCGTGCTGCTGCCGCACGTGCTGCAGTACCAGTGGCCGCACCTCAGCCCGGATATCCGGCGCGACCTGGAAAACGTCCTCGGCGCGCATCCACCCAAAACCCTTCAAACCCTGGCGGTACAGGCGGGCGGACCGTCGGACCTGAAAGACACCGGCCTGAAACCGGCAGACCTGGTAAAGACCGCTGAGCACATCCTCGCACAACCCTATCCCAATCCGTCGCCATTGGATCAGGACCGATTGCTCCGCATGCTAGAACATGCCTGGCGAGGAATACTTCAAGAGGAATGACGCATCAACCGGAGCACCAGCCCGATGGCTGTCTACGGCCAGAGAACTGAAAGGTCAGTGGGGAACTTAACGGGGCGGCTATTTGTCCGATAATCTGTACGGAGAACCTGCACGGAAATCTGCACGGATAATCACTACCGGCTGTCTGTCCCGATTATCTGTACCGATGGAGTAAAAAAATGTAACCACTTTGCAGGTTTTGCGTCAAACGGTTACATTAACGGCCATGAATTTTAAAACAATGGATTTCAGAGGAATAATCAAAGGGTTGCACCACGTGACGGCCACCGTCAACGGTGCGCAGGAAGACTACGATTTTTACACCGGCGTGCTCGGGCTTAGACTGGTAAAAGAGACCGTCAACTTCGACAACGAACGCGTCTACCATTTCTACTACGCCAACGAAACCGGATCGCCATCCACCGTGTTCACGACGTTTCCCTACAAGGGCCAGGAGGTCAGGCAGGGGGTTGCCGGATACGGACAGGTCTACGAAACCGCCTTCTCAGTGCCCGACGGCACGCTTCCGTTCTGGCGGAAACGGCTCAAAAAGCACGGGCTGGATGTGAAGGACGAGACCCGGTTCGGCCAGACCTACCTGCTTTTCAAGGATCCGTCCGGGCTCATGCTCTCCATTCTGGAGGATGGGACCGATCAGCGGGAACCGGTCTGGATTACGGAGGATATTGACCGCAATCGCGCCATCCGCGGCATCCACCATGTCACCCTTGCGGCGGACGATATCGACGAGGTGATTGCGTTTCTCGAGCCGTTCGGGTACAACAGCGTAAAAAACGACAAAACCCGCATCATGATGAAGGCCATCGGAAACGGGAACGGTAACTACAACGGTAATGGCACCAGCAATGGCGACGGGAACGGGACACCAACCCTGGCCGGCAAATCGCTCGTTGTGTTGCGGGCCGACGGCCTGCCGCGCGGCGTAAACGGCATCGGGACCGTGCACCATGTGGCTCACCGGGTCGGGTCGCTTGAGGATTCACTGAAGCTGAAGACCTGGCTCGAGGAAGAGCACGGAATCCGCGTGACCGATGTGCGGAACCGCAAATATTTCCAGTCCATTTACTTCCGCATCCCAGGAGGAATCCTGTTCGAAGTCGCCACCGAAGGCCCAGGGTTTCTGGTGGATGAGTCCCGCGAGGAGCTGGGCAGCTCGCTGAAGCTCCCGGATTGGCAGGAGAAAAGCCGCGGCCGGATCGAGGAAAGACTCCCGGGGTATAAAAAGACCAATCAAGGCGAAAAGGTTTCGTAATCGAACAGGTTGCGCCACTGCTCTCCCAGTGATTCCGAGGACCAGGCGGAGATGTCCGGCAGAGGTGGAAAACCGCGCCGGAACCATTCTTTCAACCGTTCGGTCAGTTCCCGTGTGTCCCCGGCCGGATAGCGGTTCGCTTCGGGATACTGTTCCGGGTAGCACAGATCGTCCGGCACCAGGGGATGCGCCCCCGCACTCACCGCCTCCAGCATGGCCAGCCCCTGGAATTCATGCAACGCGGTGCTGACTACGACGGTGGACCGTCCCACGATGTTCCGGTACGTTTCACTGTCGGCACGCCCATCCAACAGGATCCGCTCGGGGAGCTCTTCCCTGAGGCGCAGCAGTGCCGGACTTGGGAAGGCGCTCGACCGGTCGCCGAGCAGGGCCAGGCGAAAGTCGATATCCGGGAATTTTGCGAGCCGGACCATGGCCTCGGCAAACAGCTCAGGCGCCTTGTCGTATTCCCACCGGTGGTTCCAGAGGATGAGTCCCGGATCTTTTTGAGCGGCAGGCGGGATGGGGCGGATGGGGATGGGCAGTACCTCCGATTTGGCCTCGAGCTGCATCCGGATGCCCATACTGTCGGCCTGGGGTTTGGTGCGCAGCAGGTCGAATACGCCGTCCAGGAACGTGCTGCGGTTGAACTCCGAGTTGAAGAAGAGGCGTCCGGAAGCAAGGGCGCCGTAAAGCTGCACCATCTGCGGATCGATCCGGTTGAGCTGATGCTCGCTGAGCGGGTAGGCGAACTGGTTTTCGTGGAAGTAGTACCAGGCCGGCACATGGGCCAGGCGGGGATGAAGCCCCTTGATGGTCGCCAGGTCCACCATGGAGGTGGCAAAGATCAGGTTGGGAGTCGAAGCGGGCAGCCGGTTCAGCCATGAAATCGGATTGCCGCGGATGCGCCACCGGAAGCGCCGCCCGGAGAGCTCAAGCCGTTTCCAGGTGATGTGCGGATGCGCATCCACCAACCAGTCTGCCCAGCGCGCATGGCTGTCGGTCCGGTAGGCGGACATCAGCCAGATTTCGGGTTTGTCTTTATGGGACGGTGCTGCGGGCATTACCTGCCGGTTTGGTGCTCCTTTCTAACACTGTGCATCTGGAAAAGGGTGTAGTGGATGATGTTCCCGTCATCGTCGCGGTGAAACTCCAGGGGATCCCCGCGGCTGCCGTCGGCCCGCACCCGGTAAAACGTGTCGCCATCCGAATGCTCGAAAAACGTCATGTCGTCGGCCGGGAAATCCGTGGGCAGGGTCAGCATCACAAGCTGTCCGTTCCAGGTGCCAATGTAGCGCTCGCTGTGGTTGTACAGGTAGTAGCCGGTATACTCGGCAAGGTCCGGGCCGCTTTCATTACCGGTGCCGTTGTTGCCGGACTCACCGTTGCCGGACTTGCCCGAGCCGGACTCACCGTTGCCGGACTCACCCGAGCCTGATTCACTGGAGCCTGATTCACCGGAGCCTGAATCGCCGGGAACGGCACTCACATGATCCAGGATTTCATGCACACCCATGGCGTATTTCATCGGGGACACGCCGTTGGCGTTGATGATGACGGAGTAGGCGCGTTTGCTGTCGGGATGGATCTGCAGCGTGGACTGGTAGCCGGGACAGTACCCGCCGTGTCCGACCCACTTTGTCCCGCCGCTGCCCCGCCGTACGGAGTAGCCAAGCCCCCAGGTCGTCTCCCAGCCGGGATCGGTATAGTGGACGTTGAGCATGTAGCGCAGGGTGGACGGTTTCAGGATCTCCGGGCCGTCAGAATCGAGCAGGCGCAGATGCCAGGATGCGAACGAGGCCAGATCGACGGCCGTCGAAGAAAAACCGGCCGCCGCCTTGATGCCGTTTGCCTGGAAAAACTCGTCCTTGAGCCGGGTGCCGTCCCTCAGCAGGACGGTGTAGCCGTAGGCCAGCTGGTCGCCGTAGAGATCTTCGGGAAGCTCAGTGCGGGTGTCCGACAGCCCGAGCGGCTCGATGATATTAGTGTAGACGAACTCATCGTAGGTCATGCCGGACACTTCGGCCACGATCTCGCCCAGCAGCGTCATGGCCAGGTTGCTGTACTGGAAGTAGGTGGATGACGGGTAGAGCGTCTGCTGGTTGCTCATCTCCGCGATGATCTGCTCGCGATCCGGGAAAGGATACGGGCCGATCCAGTAGGGGAAATTCGCCTCCCTCGGCAGGCCGGATGAGTGGGTGAGCATGGTGCGGACGGTGACGGGCCTGCTGTCGGCAAAGCCCTGTTCCAGGTTGTACCAAGGAAGCAGATCCTCGATACGATCATCCAGGCGCAGTTTCCCCTCCTCATACAACTTCATGATGGCGATGGAGGTGAACAGCTTTGAGATGGAGCAGATGCTTCCGATGGTGTTCGGGGTGGATGGGACCCCGTCCTCCACGTTGGCACAGCCGTAGGCTCCGGCCCAGATTGTTTCCTGATCCTCCACGACGGCCAGCGATATGCCCGGAAGCCGGTCGAAATCGCGCTCGGCATCCAGCCAGACGTCGATCAGCGTGAAGGCTTCATCATAGTTTTTTCCGTTGTCAACGGATTTTTCGGCGGCATGTGCCGCGGTTCCAAAAACAAATAGAAGCAGGATGCAGAGACAAATATTTTTCATCATTTTTCCCGGATGTATGTACCAGTTGCGTGCCGTCAATTTACACAGTACGGATCAATGATGAGCAAATTTTTTTTTCAGCTCTCGGTCACCAGTCTTCAGCGCCTGGTCTTCAGTTTCCGGGTTTCAGCTCCAAGCCACCAGAATCTGGTCTTCAGCTTCCGGTCATTTCCCGCAGTGCGGCAATTACGGCTTCGCTGTCCACGTCGGCCTGCA
>RECX01000111.1 GCA_007693825.1 Balneolaceae bacterium | reverse complement strand
TCCTGTTCGTCTGGGAGCTGATCGGCTCACCCGCACCGGAAGGCGGAGCCACCGGTGCTGATGGCACGCCTGGCAGTGATGGCACGCCTGGTAGTGATGCCGCTCCCGTTTTTGAGGATGTGGATGCCGGCAGTGCCCTGGCGCAGGCCGTTGCCTGGGCCGCCGAGGCCGGCTGGACCGACCACTGGACCGACGGCACCCGCTTTGAGCCGGACGCCCCGGTCACCCGCAAGGCGTTTGCGCAGATCGTGGACCAGGCGCTCAATCCGTTCGAAACCATCCCGGTATCGATTGTTCCCGATCGGTACCGGAGGTAATCGGAGGTAAAACCGTACCCGAGACCCGGAGACAGGTTCATCTTTCTGTGTCAAATGCAGCAGCCATCAATTCGATCTCATGATTGCTGATACGGTTTTTTCTGGCTACAGACACCCAGGTTGACACGACCTTTTTCATCTCACTGATGATTCCGGTTGATCTGGATGGTGACAATCGAAAATACTCTGCCACGCTTCGTGCTATCTCCGTATCAAGACGGTTGTCCTGCTCATCAATATTGAGGTGTAATCCTGCCCCTCCGGGATTCGGGTTCAGATCGTAAGCCGGACTCAAAAACAGCCCGGCATCTTTCAGCAGGAAACCATGGTTTCTTAAATGGTCATCGGTATTGGCGACCAGAATATTGAAGACAATGCGCCTCCATAGCTGTTCCAGGTCGCCATTGGTATTTGAGCCACGGGAAATGATCAGTTCTGCAAGCTCCAGATAACTCACTCCCGACCGGAAACCGGCACCATCCTGGTACCCCAGCAATGTCATGGCAGAGAAGAAATGGATCCTCCTTTGTGTGTCATCACGGTCAAATCGCCTCGTTAGAAAGGTAGTCTGGTCAGAAAAAAAACGGTCAGCAGATGATTTGGCCATGTTAATTTGACATTTCCCGGCAAGTTGATACAGAAGATACTCCCATGCCCCGCTGTCAATAGTGTCATTCCTGCTCGGGAATTTTGCAATCCAAAGCTGACCCGTCCCTGATGTAACGCTTGCCTTCGGCCTGGCTCCGCCAAGTGATGATCCCGGTGCGAGAAGCAGTCTGAGCTGTTCTGATAGTTTCTGATCGTCCAGATCCGCCCTATTCTCGATGGCATGTACAGCCTGTTCCAATGCTCGCAATGAGGTCATCGGTGGTACTGCCTGACCGGGATCATTATTTAGGAATGGACTGTCAGGATCTGTTTTAAAGCGCAATGCTCCCATCCTGGATTCATCGTGCACTCCCAGAAGATAATCCGATTCAACAAGGCGCCGCCGAGGCCGCTTTTCCATTTTCGATTTGACAGCTTCGTATCTGTCCATCAGAATCCTTCCCCAACGATCCGGCGATGAATCAAGAAATATCCCGAAATTGCGTTGATTGTCCCCTGGATACTGTGACCCGCTGAATAGTCTCAGGTCCGGGTCCATCTCAAAAACGGCATCTGATTTCAGAAAGGCGGGGTCGTATTCAAAAGAAAAAATTTCGCTTCCTCTTATCGTGGCTGCCCCGAGTGTGCCCATCCGCACGGGTTCCGTTACATTGGATGGATTCACATATACATGAATCGCTTTTCTATCAGACAAGGCCATATTCAAACCCCGCTTCTTTTCGGCGCTCTCTTTTTCATTGTGAGATCCGCATCCTGAATTTTCCTGCCAAGCTCATCATCGGAAGCCAGTTTCAAAATGTCACTTTCCAATCCAAGCGCAAGAAGTACATGGAAATACTTCCCCATGGCCACACCGGGATCCCCCTTTTCAATCCGCCACAAAGTGGCCGTACCTATTCCAGCCCGTTCAGCGACTTGTTCCACACTGAGCTTCCTTCTCAATCTGGCCAGCTTGATCTGTTCTCCCAGCTGTTGAAAGACCCGCTTGTGCCTGGGTAGTAAAATGGATTGCTGCTTTGTCATAACATTTCATATTTGAATTGTAGTATACGCATTTTCTATCAGATATGAAACGTTATTAGATCCATAAATAGTGTCTCATCATGGTATGGCGGCACTGATACAGAACACAGCTTCTGCAGAACTCAGCTTCTCTTTAGTGGCTGTTAGAGAGGATATGACCGGCAAAAGCCAATGCTGTTACTTATAGATGCATGTCTTACTTCAAATGCGTCTCGTACCAGCGCCGGTTGGATTCACGCATGAAAGGCGAAATCTCATGTCCCGCCGTGAACTCGCGCAGCAGTTCGGCCGGCACGCCATCCGGGATGCGGTTGTAGGCCACCACGCCGTTGAGCGGCGGTGTGACGCGGTCCTGCACCCCAACGATGATCTGCGTCGGTGCACTGATGGAGTATGCCAGGTTGGCGACATCGATGTAGGCGAGGGAGCGGGCGGCGGCCTCACCGGTCTCCGGATCCTTGATGCGCTCCAGGAAACTGGCGCCGGAGCCACCGGTTGACAACCGGATGTAGTCCGGAATGTTGGATATGTACGGCACATTGGCCACCGCAGCGGCCACGCGCGGATCGAGTCCGGCCAGCACCAGCGCAAACGCCCCGCCCTGGCTGCCGCCTTCCACGGCAATGCGCTGCGGATCGACCTCCGGACGATCACTGAGGAAATCGAGTCCGCGCACCCAGACAGGCACGGGATGCCCCGTTCCGGGGCGCGGAAAGATCGCCAGCTCGGGCACACCGCCCTCCAGTGCCGGATCGAAGAGCACACCGACGGTCGGGCCGCTTGCCGGCATGACCGCCAGTGCCACGAACAAAAAAGTTGCCGTTGCTGCAATGAAGCCTGCCCGGTTTGTGAAAACGGAACGTATTTGCATCATGACGGTGCATCTGTTTTAAGCCGGCCGCGTATATCACGCTCCCC
>RECX01000189.1 GCA_007693825.1 Balneolaceae bacterium | reverse complement strand
CTGATCCGTCCGTTCCCGGGAACGGTATTCGACCATGCACGCTCTGTGCATCAACAATTCAGCGAGTTCGACTTCCGCGTGGGAACGCCTCCCAGAGATTACGAAACGCGAAACATCCGTGGGGAATACCGCAGTCTCCGCTACTATTTGTACAACCATGACGGAACACCCAACAGAGATGTTTCACAGCTTGAATATTTCGAGAACTTCAAGGCCGCAGCGCTCCAAAAGGGAGGAAGCATACTCTGGGAGGACAGGCACTACGGACTGGTTTTTACTGTCCCGCGGGATGACGGTGGACTCACCTGGTGCCGGGTACAGACCTCGGTAAGCGCGGCAAGGACCACCCTTGACATCATTGACGAAAAACCGCTGGAAACCACGCTGGAATTCACCCCCACGCAGATGAAAGCAGCACTTGACGCGGAAGGAAAGATAGCTCTCTACGGCATCCTTTTCGATTTTGACAAGGAGACATTGCAGCAGGCTTCCAGCAAACAGCTCCAGCAAGTTGTGACACTGCTTATGGAAAACCCGGAACTGAAACTGGAAATACAAGGGCACACGGACAGTGACGGCAACGCCGATTACAACCTGAATCTCTCCCAGAAGCGTTCGGAATCGGTGCTGCACTATCTCGTTCTTTTTGGAGTTGATCCCGAGAGGCTCAATGCCAGGGGCTATGGGGCTTCCAGGCCGGTCGCACCAAATGACACCGACGAAAACAAGGCACGTAACCGGCGTGTGGAACTGGTCAGGCTGGATGCTTCTCGCTGATGGCACTGGTCATTGATCGTTTTTACCGCAGCAAACATCCATCATTCCGGAGTTAACCCGCCTGCGTTTTTTAAATTGTATTTATACACCAAAAACGAAAGTAGCAGCTGAGGCATGATCGAAAAAATAATTTCCGGAGCACAGACCGGGGCCGACCGCGCCGCGCTGGACGTGGCTCTGGAGCTTGGGATCCCCTGTGGTGGATGGGTCCCGAAGGGACGTCTGGCAGAAGACGGCCCCATCCCCGCCCATTATCCCAACCTGGCCGAAACACCCGTTTCCGCTGTGGAAATGCGCACCGAATGGAATATCCGCGACTCGGACGCCACTCTCATCCTCTCACACGGACCACTCGATGGCGGCTCGCTTTACACCCGCATCAAGGCCGAAGAACTCGGCAAACACTGGCGGCACATCGATCTGTCGAAAACCGGCATCGAACAGGCTTCAGAATCAGTGAAACGCTGGCTCACTGAAGTACATCCCCGTATACTCAACGTGGCGGGACCCCGTGCGTCAAAAGATCCCTTTATATACGAAAAAACCTGCGAGCTGCTCCGGCGACTGTTCCGCCAGTATCCTTCAAGCTGAATACACCATCACTGAAAAGACCAACACGCCGGGATCCGTCAGTGCCGCACCTAAAGTGCCTTCAGGAAATCCCTCCACGGGGATGCCTGCATGGTTTCCGTGTCCGACCGCCCGTAAGAACGAATGATCATCGAGGCTTTGTCCACCTGTCCTGGGTCATCCGACTCCACGATATCCACAATATCGTACTGCCCCTTGACAGCGTAACTGTCCTTCCAAACCACATCCGGACACTCTTTTCGGATTTTTTCTTTGACCGTATCGGCCATTTTCAGAAAATCATCTGGTTTCTGCAGTGCGTTGGGTGAAATTTTACTCAGGATAATGTAGGTACTCATAACTTCCTTTTTTTTAAATGTCTGTTATTGTCCTTCGTACATCCTTTCGTACTACTACCCTTAACAAATTAGATTGCCGATACGTTTTATGATTTCCAAATAACGAAAAAGGCTTTGTGACAGCGTGTGTTATTCCAAGGCTCTCACCATTTTTTTCACAAGCTTTTTCCTGAATGTGATCTCACGCATGGAAATGGTCCGGAAAACCAGGAATATTTCCTCATGTGGTCATATGATACTATTTGACCAGCATCATTTTGCGCTGCAATACCTTTCCGCCCGCGTCCAGCCGGTACAGATAAAGCCCGGACGCCAGCGCCGATCCGTCAAAGGATACCGAATGGTGACCGGCCGACAGCATGTCATCCACAAGGACGGCGACGCGCCGGCCAAGGACGTCATATACCTCCAGCCGCGTATGCTGATCGCTCACGGCAACTTCAAACCGGATGGTCGTGACAGGATTGAACGGATTTGGATAGTTCTGGTGGAGCCGAACCCCTTCCGGCATATCAGTCATTTCACCGGCATCTGTTTCCGATGCAGCACGGCTGAAAGTCCACCGAATGGCATCGGTCCGCAACACGCCGTCCATGCCACCGGAACCGGGATAATCAACGACGATCGAAATGTCGCCGGACATGTCCACCTGATACACCCCGACCGGCGCCCAGCTTCCGCTGTTTTCATTTTGATCAATAATTGCCTCTCCCAGCAGCCTCTCCCCCCGATAGGCCCGGTATCGTGCAATCTTAACCGCATTTTCGGTTTCGGGCAGCAATACCTCAAGCTCGGAAAGCCCGGCACCGACATTGCGGATCGCGTAGCTCGCACTGGCACTTGCAGAGCTCGTGTACCGGCTGGATGTCCCCCACGCGTAGGCATTGCTGTCATGCCATGTGCCCGTTTCGGAGTAGGCGTCCGACTCGTTGTCGATGATCACCTGCTGCCGGTCACTGCCCAGCTGTTCGATCTGCATGGCATCGGCCCGGAGCACCCGTCCCGCCTGGTCGGTATCGGCCATGGAAACCGTGACCGCCAACTCGTCCCCCGCCTCCGCATCAAACGATCCCAGCCACTTCCAGACCGACCGATCCGCGTTCTGATCGATGACCCGCTCCAGGATCACCTCATCGTTGACCTTCACTTCGTATTTAGCCCGGAGCGCGCTGTTTGAAGCACCCGGCACGATGAACGACAGTGCATACCGTGCAGACTCGTCAATCGTGAAAAAATACCGGGCCCAGGCATCTTTGTTGGCCTCCGAAATCCCGATCCACCTGCTGCTGGATCCATGCGCCTGGGTCACGCTATAGTTCCATGCCCCTGATTCCTCATAGCTGTCCGCATCTTCATTGTCGACCAGCTGGAACGGACCCTTGCCGTACGCTTCCACCGGGATTACGAAAACCGGATTGCCGGGATCGGACGTTTCCACGACCAGCGTATCGCGGAGAAGGCCATAACCATTTGCATGAAATTGAAAATCCAGAGTCTGATGGCTGCGACCCCGAACGGTCAGCGGGATGTTGTCCCGGACGGTCACATCACCGCCCCGGCTCCATGCTCCGGTGATTTCAGCGGTTTCGTATCCCCTGTTCTCGAAAATGATGTCGAAATCTCCGGATTTTCCGCGCTGCAGATACCCCAGGTCGGGATTTTTATCCGATCTCGTCAGAAAAACAGGCGGACGGTAAGCCGTTATCCGGACCACATCGGCAACGAGTGTGGATGCGGCTCCGCCCCCATCCCGGCGAATCTCAACAGCAATCTCGTCCCCTGCCTGTATTTCCAGATCATGAAGATAGATCCAGCGGTCCTGAACGATGCTGCCCATTGTGCCGGAACGCACTTCGGAGCCATTCAAAAACACGGAGTACGGCACTTCGTCGGGCAGTTCCGGTCCGGATGGAAACCGGATCTGCACATCATAATGAGCCGATTCCGGAATGGTCGTGCTCCACCGGGCGGACGCTGCCACTTCCGACAATTCAGAAACATGCGCCTGCGCACCCCACACGGCATCGATTTCATGGTAGTCCGCCACCCGCCAGTCTCCCGTGACGGAAAACTCGCCGGTGCCAAGCTCACCTGCGCTATAGCCACCTTTTCCATGTTCACCTGCGCTCTGCTTGCCTGTTCCATGCTTGCCGGCTCCACCGCCATGAGCACCAAAGCCATAACCACCACCGCCATGACCTGATTCACCAACACCTTCATCGTCGATGTAAACGATCCGCGGCAGCCAGTCAAGGTGGTATTTGGACAGATTTCCGGCCGAATCTGTGGCAGCCACCGACCAGCTCACGGCATTGCGGTGCGTCAGGATCTCGTCCGATTCCCACGTCAGGGGTCCCACTTCGGTCATCTCCACCCGCCGGTGGTTCTCGTAGATATCCTTGGCTGCCAGGAAAGGGCGGGACATGAACAGCGGCTTGTCGCTCTGCACCCGGATGCGATGTCCATCCCCCTCCGGTACCTCATCCACGGCAAGCACGGGCGGCGTGGTATCATCGGTCTGCAGCCAGCCCTGCATTGCCTCAATGGCCGTATCGTAATAATATTCGATATGGGGATACTCTTCGGCAACCATCTCGATCAGTCCGAATACCCGCTCCAGGTCCTCGATGAACGTGTTCTCGGCAACATGCGACCAGATGCATGGAACCTGGTCGATGCCCTGATCGGCGGCCTCGAACATTTCCCGGATGTGCGACTCCCGCACGCCTCTGAAGTGGACCGAGCGGGTGTTCCAGCCCCGGTCTCCCCCCGGCAGCATGTAGTTGTCGGAGCGCGGCCGGAACGGCACCCAGTCTGACGGGGCCTCATCCCAGACGTAGATATTGTTCACCGGTTCGGGGGAGCTTGTGCGGTTCACGGGCCAGGCGTTATGCATGCTGAACGGGATCCAGTCATCCAGATCGGCCTGCCAGTCGTTGTCCATGAAATGCCATCCGCTTCGGAACGAAACCGTAAACATATCCTCCTCGATGAGCGCCTCGGCCATGTTCCGGAAAAAATCATCCCGGGAGTCGACATAGTCATACGCCTGGTTCCAGTAATAGATGCCGTCACCGGTCGCATCCGACCACACCCAGGTGTGATAGTGATAGGTGAACTCGTCGCCGTACCGCTCCATGTTTTCCTTGTGGAATTTGTTCATCAGGTAGAGCGACATCAGGCTGGTATGGGGCAGATTGGTATTGGTGGCGTACCGGTATAAGGATCCGCCTTGCATCCACCAGGTGAAACGGAATGGCTCCCCGGAAGAGTCCGTAAACCGGTTGCGAAACTCCGGGTCCATGATCCGGGCAGTCTGGCGGGTCGGCGACCGGAACAGATCAAAGTTGGAATTGGCGTAGTTGGCCGTTTTCGTGTAGAGATGGATGCCCGGGGTGGAGCTGTCGGAACCGAACACAAAGCGGATGACACCGGGTTCCGTGTCGGTATCGATGGCCGTCTCGTTGGCCGTACCGCTGGAGGCAACGCTGTTGGCAACACTGTTGGGAGCACTCTTGGGAGCGATTTCGGTGGCGGCAACGCTCTTGGCCGTATCGGTGGAGGAGCTTTCTGCTGCCTGGGCATGGGCCCCGGCGTGGGCTGGCGCTGACGATATCGTCACCAGCCATAGCAGCAGTACTGTGAAGCGAATTTTGCTTGTGAAATACATGCTTTTCCAGAGGTAATAGTAGCTGTCGACCAGAGTTTTATTCAGCATAGCCTGATCGTTTGCATGCATAGTAACAAAAAATCGAAAGAATTTCCGGGATCCTGACGCAGATCACGGTCACGGTCATAGCCATAGTCACGGTCACTCCATCACCACCACCCGGTTGCTCCACGTTACGGCCGAGTTCCCCACCTCCGGATTGTATTCATCAAAAAGCTGGAGTACCTGTCCGCCAATCAATTTGTCGTAGGCCTCCTGCATGGTGCCCGATTTCGCTAAGTAGTGGTCGGTCAGCGGAAAAACCGCCAGGGTGGCGTTACCTGGATGATAATGGTTGACGGTCTTGACAATCTGTTCGTGTGCGGAAAGCGAATAGGCCTGGAAATCGGACTCACCGAACTGCACCAGGCCGAGCATGTATTCGAACCAGGACAGGGCTACTGTGCCGTAGGCGATCACACCCGCAATGTCGTGCCGTGCGCTGATTGCCGGCGCCACCACTCCGCCCATCGAATGCCCGTAGATGATGATGCGCGACGGATCCACGTACGGCAGCGACCTCAGCGTCTTCAGCCCCTGCTCGAAACTCTCTATCTCGTCGTGCAAGTCGGTCGAGGCACATTCAGGGGTATTCCAGCTGTCGCCCAACCCGCTTTTTTCGATGCGCAGGGTCACGTAGCCGGCATCCACATAGGCATCGATGAGCCGCCTGTATGGATGAGTTTCCCGCAAGTGCTCGATGCTGGCACAGGTATAGCCCGGTATAAGCAGCAGCGCGGGCATCGGCTCCTCACCCGCCGGCTTGTTGATGATCACCCGAAGCAGGCCGTCGCGCCCTTATCCATCTCACTGCCCTCCGGGTCGTCCGGAACTTCCGGGTCCGGGGCATCCTCTGTGATATCAAAACGCGTTCCCATCCATGCCCGCGCCCGCAATTCCTGTTTCTGTGACAATTTTTCAGCAAATTCTTCCGAAGGTTGCCAATCACATCCTCCCGAAACCATCCATGCCGGTTCCCCTGCATCATACCAGGCGGCTTCCCCTGCATCATGCCGAGCCGTTTCCCCGGCATCATACCAGGCCTGTTCCCCGGACGACCTTTCATCCGGCTGCGGTCTGTGCAATGAGTTTTCCTTTGCCTGAATCAGTGCAGCGTTGCATAGCATACACACAGCGGTTGCAGCCAATGCAAGGTGAAAAACACGTGTCGTCGTAATCATCATACCCCTCCTCTGTAATAATGTAAGGTTCGGTTATCCGCGCATCCCGGATCAGCGCATTGCATGTCTCAGATCAGAGCATTGCATGTTCCGGATCAATACTCAGCGATCTGGAATATCATGCACAATAGCAAAAAGGCGGATGTTCCCCTTTCCTACGCAATTTGCCCGGGTTTGTTTCCAAAATCTGCATGATATGCAGTGCAATGGCAGTTGCCAGCAGTGTAAGGAGACCGTATCCATCAAAACAAGCCTTTAGCTTGCTACTGAGATTTCCAATCTGGTGGATAGGTCCACTTCCAATAAAGACGATACCCCTCTGTAAGGTATCTGATGTTGCCTTCTCTTTTAAGATGACTGCATTTTTGTATTGCAGTTTAAATTTCAATAATTTGTACTGTGTTACGTTACACAATTCAATATGATTCGTTCTTTTGCAAACAAGCACACAAAAGACGTGTTTTACAGGCGTCAAAGCCGTTATATACCACCAGAAATTCATATCAGGGCAAAAATGAAGCTGCTGCTGATTGATGCCGCATTATCGCTTGATGATCTTAGAATCCCGCCCGGCAATCGACTTGAACAATTGCAGGGCCGGCGGTCAGGTCAATGGAGCATCCGGATCAACCAACAGTGGAGAATCTGCTTTCAGTGGAAAGATGGCGATGCCTGGAATGTGGAAATTATTGATTATCACAGGTGAAAATGAAATCCCATAGAAAAAAAGCATTCATCCCACCCATTCATCCGGGTAAGATACTTGCAGAAGAGTTTCTGCAACCGCTTGGAATTTCCCAAAGGGCTTTCTCCAGGCAGATTGACGTACCACCCAACAGGGTGAATGAAATCATACGGGGAAGAAGGGCTGTTTCCGGCGATACTGCGATTCGTTTATCTCTTGCACTGGGTACCAGCGCCGAAATGTGGCTGCGGCTTCAGTACCGATATGAACTGGAGAAAGCACAGGAAGAAGCGGATCCAAAACTCTTGGAAAAGATCCAACCCGTGGCTGTCCCGAATGACCTGCCAGGCAACCTTGCCGGGTAACCATGGCTGCCCAGGTTTTCGCAGCCGTATCCGGCGGTGATTAGTGCTGATTAGTGGTGATTCAAATCGCACAGATGCAACTGCCGGTATCACCGGCGGAGCCAGCGATGCCCCTGGATGTCGAGGTTGGTCAAGCCCAGCCCCTGCGCGTGCTTCACCACCTGACGGTATTCTTCTCCGGTGATCCTTCGTGATATCTCCGGGACGTCAAATGCCTTGTGGTACGGATTGTACTGCGCCATGATGTTGACGTACGTGTCTTTCGGCAGGTTTTCCGCAATCCAGTCCAGGATTTCCACCGATCCGCCCATTTCATTGGGCATCACCAGGTGACGGACCATCAGCCCCCGTTGCATGACGCCATTTTTATTCGGCCTGGCCACGCCAACCTGGCGGTGCATCTCCAGAATGGCCTTCTTGGTCAGGTCCGGGTAATCGTCCGTTCCGGCCGTCAGTTCCGCCGAGATGTCGCTGTCCCAGAATTTGAAATCGGGCAGGTAGATATCCACGACCCCGTCCAGCAGTTCGAGGATTTCCAGCCGCTCCCATCCGCAGGTGTTGTAGACCACGGGTACCCGCAATCCACGCCCCGCAGCCATGTTCAGTGCCTTCAGGATGAACGCGGAATAGTGGGTCGGCGTGACGAAATTGATGTTGTGGCAGCCAAGACGCTGCAGTTGCAGCATCATGCCGGCCATCTCTGCGACGCCGCGCTCGTGTCCCCGTCCCAGGTGGCTGATCTCGTAATTCTGGCAGAACACGCAGCGCAGGCTGCAGTGTGTCATGAAGATGGTGCCGGAGCCGCCGCTTCCGACGAGCGGACGCTCCTCGCCAAAATGCGGCATGGCCGACGAGATGAAGAGCTGCGTCCCCGGTGAACGGCAGAACCCGGTCTGCCCTCGGTGCCGGTTCGCACCGCACTCCCTGGGACACAGCCGGCATCGGCTCATCATATCCCAGAGGGCATCAGCCCGTTCGCCCAGTTCGCCGGATTCGTGCAGTTTGACGTACCCGGGTACGAAATCCCTATCGAAAAGCCGGGTACCGTCCGCCGCAGCCCTGCCGGCATCGGCACCGCCCGGGTTTTGCAGCCCCCCGTCCCCGGATACCCCTGTTCCGGTAGCCCCGACGACGGAAGTCCCGCTTCCACCCTCCGCAAAGGTGACCCCGGCAGCCAGGTGACCGAAAAACATGGCGGTGAGACCGGCCTGACAGCAGAAACGTGCGGTTTGGCCCAGGAAACACCTTCGGCTGATGCCGCTATTGGATGAATTCAGGCCGTATGAGTCCGCCAACGTCTTGCCGGGTTGGCGTAAAGCGCTGGATTTCATTGGATTCGGGACGCTGATGGATGTCCTTTTTTTGTCATTTGACATGTGTCTTTTACTATCTCTTGCGTTCATGGAAGTACCTCATTGTACCGCCCTGAGGGTTCGGCGGCGGTGATCAGAAAACTGGTGAATTTCAGTAAAGCGACCGTAATGCAGGTGCCGGTCACGCCCATCACGGGCAGGAGCACCACGCCCCCGGCGATACCGCCCAGCCATCCACCGATCAGGTCCGATGCGTAAAGCATTCCTCCTGCGCGGCTTATGGCATTCCCGTTGTCAGGCTGCAAGCCGGTCGACTGGCGGTATGGCTTGTTCAGCTGGACATTGCGCCTGTATGCCTGCAGCTGCAGCCTGTTTGCCAATGGATACTGAATGCCAACCAGCATGCCGGCAATCAGTGAGAGGACCAGAAAGAGGATCCGGAACAGTGTAAAGGCGATGTCACTGTCCAGCAGCGGATGGATGGCCTGGAAAACGAGTGGCAGAAGCAAGGTGAAGCAGATAATAACCATCTCCGTTGTCAGAAAAGACCGCTTATCCTCACGCAAGCGCGGCAGGATCCTCGTTATCATCATCGCACCGATGGCCGCACCTGCCATGAAAAATGCGACGAGCAGCCCGATCCACGAAAAAACATTTCCGTACGTGACCTGGAACATGAAAATAACGACCAGACTGAAGATCATGCCGGCAAATCCGGTGGTGATGATGGCAAATGGCACACCAAAACCAGCGGTCTTCGGTCTCCGGAACCGGATCAGCAGCACGAGCATGGTAAACAGCAGCAGCGCAGGCAGCACCGTGGCCGGACCTATATCCTCAAGACGGTTGTAGATGGACCCGAAGGCGGGGGCATAGAGCGAGTTCCAGTGCGTGATGTGGTAATAGAGTCCGACGGGATTGAAATCGCGGTTCACATTCTGTGATGCCCCGGCAATGTAATCACGGAACCACTGTTGCCATCCCTCATGCAGCTTCTTCTCAATGTGCCATGGCACCACGCCCTCGGCACGGATCTGCCTTTCCTCCAGCCGCCGCACTATCCGGTCCAGATCCAGCTCTGCCACCTCCGGGGATCCCGAAGCCAGGTACAGGTTCCGGTGCTCGCCGGGGATGGCACGGATATGCGGGAACACATCCACCAGCGAGTTGAAAATGGTGCTGTTGAGGTTTTTCAGTTCGTCGCTCAGGAATGTCAGCGACCCCGGCACGGTCAGGACCAGGATGCCGCCTTCGTTCAGCCGGTCCTCCGCCAGCGCGAAAAACTCACGTGTGAAGAAGCGGTTCGACTGCAGGTTGGATGGCTCCATCACACCGATAAAAACAATGTCATAAGTCTGCGGTGCGGTGGCAAGCAGCAGCCGTCCGTCACGGTATCGGATGCGCACCCGCGGATCGTTGAGTTCCGATTCGGTCATCGGGGTCGGAAACTTCCGGATCACCTCCAGGAAGGCCGGATCGTGTTCGGCATAGGTCACATTTTGGACCGACGGATGCTTGAGCACCTCGTCGATCATCCCTCCTGCACCGCCTCTCAGCACCAGGATATCCTGCGGATCCGGATGGGCCAGCATGGGCAAGTGCACAAATTCCTCAACAAAGACCATGTCCGGCACGGGTGTGATGATCTCGGGGATCCCATCCAGAAAAAACAGGTACTGCCCCTGGTTTTCCAGCACCGTAATGTTGCTGTAGGGCGAGTTCTGATAGTGGACCACGTTGTGATCCATCCACTGCATCCGGATGGCCGACTGGTGGATACGGTCCGCCTGTCCGGTCAACAACGCAGTGCCACTCACCAGGGCAAGGATCCCCAGCAGGGCCGGCAACGCAACGTTGCGATCCGCAGGCCAAATCATCCACAAACAAACCAGCATGTTCACAAACGCCACACCAACCACTACCTCAAAGGTGTTCAGCAGCGGAATGAGCAGGAAGGTGCAAAGGACCCCTCCGGCCATCGTACCGATGGTCTCATCCACGTACACCCTGCCCGCAACGGCGTCATCCGTTTCATGGTACCGGGCATAGATGCGGCAGCTGAACGTGAACAGCGCGCCGTGCAGTACGCTGACCGGCAGCAGGACCAGGAACGACGAATAGAACATGGGCAGCAATCCGACGTGTTCTCCGATGGATACGCCCAGCATGACCTTGAGGATGCGGATCGCGAATACGGCGGCTATCAGCGCCACGGAAAACAGGACGGTCACCAGGGCAAAGGCCGCGAGCTTGTTTTTGGTCCGGTCGATCATCCGCCCCGGCCAGAAACAGCCCAGCGCCTCAAGCAGCAGCCAGTTCGCCAGGATGATGCCGATACTCAACTCATTTCCCGAAAACACGATGAGCAGTTCCCGCAGCAGGAAGATTTCGGCAACAAGCCCGCTGAAGCCCATCACGATAACCGCTATGCGAATGCGTCGAAACATGTCACTGAATATTGAGTGTCTGTCGGCCTGTTACAACCGGCTACGGTCACATTCCGGTCATATATTGTATTGCCGGTGGCGGGATCCGCTGTAATCGGTAAAAGACGGTAAATAATAAGTTCAAACCTCAAATTATCGGATTTTTACTTTTTTCCAAGAGCAACCGACCGTATTTCAGAAATGCACGGAATCCCGTAAAGAAAATGAAGTTTCCTGCATCGTTTTGGCATGTCCGTCCGGCAACTGCAGTCCGGCCTCAGACACACGTCACTTCACCAGCATCATCTTGCGGGTCTGCGTATGCGAAGCCGTTGTCATTTTCAAGACGTATGGACCCGATGCCAATCCCCCGGGGTGGAAGGATACGGAATAAGCCCCCGGCGACTGATGGACATCCACAAGAGTGGTAATGAGACGCCCGGTGATATCAAACACCTCAAGCGTAACCGGACCGGCTTCTGCAACCTGATAACGGACCGTGGTTTCCGGATTGAAGGGATTGGGGTAATTGTGGAAAAGTTCCGGGGTGGACGGGGTCATCTCGTCCGGTTCTGCTGATGTTGCTGTCCCAAAAACCGACTGATAGAAGGCAAGTTCCCCGTGTTGCGCGAGATGCCCGAGCAACGGTGCGGTCACATGCCCGATATCCGGCACTTCAAGATACTGCCAGTTCAGGCCGAGATCGGTCCAGTGCGCCTGAAGTTCACGGTTCATGATCAGCAGTTCATCATCCAGGCCGATAACCTGACGCATCACGTATCCATCCGGCAGCTCATCCGCTGCGGTTTCGGCAATCCGCCAGGGACTCATGGCTTCGAAGTATTCCTGATCGCCTCCATAAACTTCCTCAAAGATTTGCTGCCTCAGCTCCGGGGGGGTGCGGGCATGCGGGTAATTGACAAAATCAAGCTGCAAGGGTCCGGCTCCAAGCATGGAAAAACCGGCGAAGCGGTCATAATAGGTCAAACCGAGTCGCGCCGCACCGTATCCGCCCATACTGAATCCTTCCAGCAGGCGCCCGTCTGGTTCCGCAATAGTGCGATATCGGTTATCGACAAACGGAATCAGATCATCCATGAGCATGGACTCCACGGGCTGATGTCCGCTTTTGGAATCGACCCACATTCCCTGGGGCAACCCCCACGGAAAAACAACGATCATCGGGGGAATGTTGTCGCTGGCAATGTGATAGTGGAAATAATTTCGCAGCGTGGGAATGCCCGGAAGCCCGCCGCCACTGCCATGCAGCCAGTACAGCACAGGGAGACGGTCATCGGGATTCTGCTGATAGGCAGGTGGCAGGTAGATATGAAAGCTGACCTCGTCACCAACCGCTTCGCTGTAGAAAATAACGTGTGCTACATCCGTTGCACTCACAGGATCCGTGACCCAGGGATTCTGAAACAGTAAAAAAAGGGGAAGCAGGTAGAGCATGAAAAATGATAATTATTCCTGTTTGGACAAGGATCGGTTTCGTCTCTGTAAAACTTCGACATCAAAACCCGGTCCATGAGCTAAAGGCAATGCCATGTTAATGGTCATCTTACACAAAGCTAAATTATCGCCTGCTTGGGACAGGAGCCGTACTGGTTGGATTTGGGGTCGCTGTCCTGGGCCATGAAAAGCAGGAGCACGATAACGCCCAGAAACGGAAAAAAAACGGCCAGCAGCCACCATCCGCTGCGATCCGTATCATGCAGGCGTCGCACCGAAACAGCAATCATGGGAAGCAGCACACCAAGGACATAGATGGTCGAAATCATTACGGAAGTGCCGGCAAATCCATCAATGATCCTGAGAACAATCAGGATAATCAGATGGAAAAGCACGAACGACCAGAACTCGGTTCTCCTCGAGCGCCCCCCAAAAACGGCATATTGCTTTAAAACTTCCAGATACCAATGCATGCTGCCTCCAATTCTGCTGCATCGTGTTGCATCATCAGATGACAGGGAGGCATGTTTCAGCCCGAACCCTGATCAACCCCTAAGATTCACATATTTACTTTATTATTACCAATGTAGTAAAGCCCGGGAACAAATTCCCTGATTTTTTTTCTTGATTCCGCCGGATTTGGGACGGATACGATACTCCCCGCCTGTAGCCGTTTTGAACAGCTTTTTGCATCTCAAAACTCTTATTCCGATATTTTTCGCAACGAATATTTACGCAATTATGGATTCGATAAATCCCACATGATAAATCCGTTCAAATTCGGAGCCATAATTGCAACACCGGATGCGGGCAACTGCCAGAGCATCATGACAATCCATCACTCCGACAATCATGAACAACATACTCAACCGCACACTCTGGTTTCTGGGAGGGCTCACCATTGCCCATTTTCTGTTTGAATGGCTTTTCGGGATCATGAGTGGCCCGGCACCCGCCATTGTCCTGGAAACATCCCGGTTCGGCATCTACGCCGTAATCAGTCTCGCCTATGCCCTGTTCCGGTCCAGCCCCCGCCTGCTTGAGCGGGACAAGGTCCTGAATTCCTGATCAGGAAGATCCATCATCGTCCGGGACACCAATTGGCATCAATAAACACCAGCCGCATCAGAAACGCCAGTCACAAACAAACGCCAGCCTCATAAGGATGGCCGCATCAGAAACGCCAGCTGCATCAGAAACGCC
>RECX01000077.1 GCA_007693825.1 Balneolaceae bacterium | reverse complement strand
CACCAGACGTCATATCCCCAGACACGATCCGTCGCTGTCCGCGGAACATGACAAAGCTCTGCCCCACCTGTCGACCGGATCCATCGTCCGGGAGCACTGGTTTTCGGGTGGATGGGGCCCCTTGGGTGGATAAGGTCTTTCGGGTGGATGGGGCCCCTTGCCCGTCCCCGGTGCCCGTCTCATTGGCGAACGGATTCGCAACGATCCGCTTGTGAGCGCGCTGCTCAGTCACACACTACACGATTGCCCGCAGCAGGGAGAACTCGTACGTTGCGTCCTTGCTGTCCCTGGCCAGCAGGGCGGTCACTATGCGCGTATCGAGACGTGTCATGAGGAACAGGGTAACCATTTCCGGACTCTCAAACACTTGGAAGACCTTCTCGGCCCTAATACTAGCCAGAGGATTAGGGTCCAATGAGAAGATCGCCCTCATTCATACCCTAATTGAGAGCTCCAGCAAACCCGGGGCGGTTCAGAAATCCCAAGCCGCCAATTCCGGAAACCAAGATCAATAATCCCCCTTCCCCGGGATGCAATGCCGGACGCCGCCGCGCGGATTGGGCGTGTCGCCGTCGTAGCGCGGGATTACGTGGATGTGCGCGTGGAAGACCGTCTGCCCGGCACTGCGCCCGCTGTTGAACCCGACGTTGATGCCGGACGGCTGGTAACGGTCCAACAGATACTGCCGCACCCACTCCACCAGCTCCCAGCAGGCGGCCTTCTCATCCGGATGCATCAGGAAGTACTCGGCCACATGCCGCCGCGGGATCACAAGCGTGTGCCCTTCCGACACCGGATACGCATCCGGGATGGCAAACGCCAGGCGGTGCTCGATGATCTTCGGTGCGGTCGGGGCACAAAACGGGCATCGCGCCGGACCGCGGGTCGGGTCCCCGGATGGATTGCCGACCGGCGTTGATTTTTCAGGTGTGGATCCGGATTGACTCATATCCCAAGGTACGCAATAGGATCACAGAAATCACAGAAACCCGTTTTCTGACTGCAAATCACATCCCCTCACTCAGAAATAAAACGATTTTCAATCAACACCAATACCGATATCCAGGCTCATTTGTGTCCCATAAAAAACAAACAAATCCTTTTGTGTCCCACATTGACGCAAATTTGGAACACAAAGCTTGTTACTGACTGTAGATAAAAATACTGCTTTCAATTTATGCGATGAGAGATAAACCTTTAACACATCAAGAGCGCTTTGAAATGAACTCATCCAGACTTATTCTTCTTACCTCATCAAGTTGACTTATACCAGGCTTGATTTCTTTTTTTGCTGGTCGGTGAACAGACATCGTTATTTATTTACTAAATTGGATTGTATTTTCGTTTTCAAGGGAAATCAGTGAGGAAAAATACTTGAAAAAATCAACCCTTGCCGGAGGTGGATGTGAAATACAACTTGAAAATTGAAAATGCCCTGGAAAGCCCTGGTAGTGTTGATCTTCAGAGACTTGCCCGATTAGCTGATGGATTGCGTCGCATATCTGAGGGAGCCCTGCAAATAAGGCTTCAGGGTATCAGCAAAGCCAAAGGCCGCAAAAAAACATCATTGCAGGATGCTTTAAAAGTCACCCTTACAGGCATAAGCAAAGGCAGCACTGTTCTTGATCTTGAAACCAGAACTTTTGGTGAAACTCTTACGGATTTTCAAACGGATCTATTTCGTGTGGAAATCCAGCAAGAGCTATTGAATCAGACTCCGGTTTCGCTTTTTATTTCGACTTTTCGGGATGCGATGAGTGACAAACAGGATTATGAGACTTTGGACAAACCTCTTTTAAATGAATTAAAACGTTTCAAATCCTCGTTTCTGTGTGATAATGAAGCCCTGATTGTATTCAAAGAAGGTAGCGTGACAGAGCTGGAATTAAGAAAAGAGCACTTTGAAAAAATTCGGGATTTAGAAGAAAACACACCGGAGTCCGACCCGGTAATTATGAACGGCATTGTGGAGGAACTAAAATTCAGCAAATTGAAAGTCAGGATACAAACCGATGATGGAATGGCGGACGGATTCTTATCGGATGCGCGTGTCTCGGATGAGATTGCTCCCTATTGGGGGAAAAAAGTGACAATTGCCGGTACCATACACTACAAACCGGGTGGAAAATCTGTAATTGAAATAGAAAAGATTGGCAAGCCAGGTGACCGAGATGACTATTTCTCAAAGAAGCCGCAATCGTTAACTGTTGAACAGCAGCTTACCAAATACCTGCGGGAAGGCCACCGGAACAGATTGTCAGAAATTTCAGGCAAATGGCCGGGTGATGAGACTGATAAAGAATTTGAGAAGATGATTAAAGATCTCGATTGATGAAAAAATTCGTGCTGGATACTGGAATATTGCTGCATTATATCAGAGAGTCGCCACTTTCTCATGAAATTGAAAAGACTCATCAGTTGATGTCACAAGATTCCATCCCGATTATTCCGGTCGTTGTCTTGGGAGAGATGGAGGGGTTTATGCAACGTCACTCATGGGGTGAGAAGAAAATCACTAACTTGAAAAAATTGTTGAAAAAAATGCCGGTAATAGACATTCACGGTAAAGATGAAACATTGTTAAAAACCTATGCGACGCTTAGAAACTACAGCAAAAACGCATTGCCCGGTAAGAAACTTGGAAAATCAATTGGCATAGGGCAAAATGATATCTGGATTGCTTCGATTGCCAAAGTTTCCGGGGCAGAACTTATAACGACCGACTCCGATTTTGACCATTTGAACGGAGAATGGTTAACCGTTCACAAGTTTTGAATTAAGAAGACCCACCTGAGAGAATCAACTGCGTTCATCCCACAGCTCACAAATCAAATCCTGGAAACCCCCGTTTGTCGATCAGATAGGCGCTGAT
>RECX01000195.1 GCA_007693825.1 Balneolaceae bacterium | reverse complement strand
ATTGCGGCGGTTTGGCAGGTTCGATGGGTGCTTTTCAGGAGATACTCCCTCCTGATTCTTTTCCTTTTTATTGCGGTATTCCTGCAGGGTGAAACGACCGGCCCGGAGTCCCGCCATGGCCGCAATCAACCCGGCCGTAATGCTCAGCAGGGTGTACAGGGAAAGCAGCAGATACGAGGAGTTGTGGACATAGTGGGCCAGGTCCAGGGTGATGCCGGAAAAGGTGGTAAACGAACCGATGAGGCCGGTGCCGAAAAAAGCCCGGATGTAACGGTGTTTGCCTCGTTTGCGGATGAAGATGGCCAGCAGCCAGCCCAGCACAAAGGCGCCGAGGACGTTTTCGGAAAAGATGGCCCACGGGAAGGAAGCGTCCCGGACAGGGAAGTTCGTCACCCACCCGTAGCGCAACAGTGCCCCGAGGGACCCGCCAAGCGCAATGGCTGGCCAGACCAGCCACCGTTCTGCATTACGATACGCTTTCAGCTGCATGTTTTGCCGCCATCTCTTCCTCTGCCGTTTCGCCCGGACGGTTGTCCGCCCCGGCTGTTGGTGAGCTAAAATAGGAGTAGATGGCCGGAATCACAAAAAGGGTGAGCACACTGGCGAAGATCAGTCCGCCGATGATGGCCAGACCCATGGAGACCCGGCTTTCGGCGCCGGCGCCCAGTGCCAGGGCTATCGGGGTGACGCCAAGGACGGTCGACATGGACGTCATCAGGATGGGCCGGAAACGGACGGCCGCGGCATCGGTGATCGCATCCATCAGTTCCATGCCCTGCGCCTTGCGCTGGTTGGCGAACTCCACGATCAGGATGGCGTTTTTGGCGACCAGCCCCATGAGCATGATGATCCCGATCTGGCTGAAGATGTTGAAGGTCTGCTGGAAGTACCAGAGCGTGAAAAACGCACCGAAAACGGCCAGTGGTACGGTGAAAAGGATGATGAACGGGTCGCGGAAGCTTTCGAACTGGGCGCTCAGGACCAGGTAAATGAGAATGATGGCAAGGACGAACGCGAAGAACAGGCTGTCCGCACTCTCCACGAAGTCACGCGACGGACCGGCCAGATCGGTTCGGAACGAATCGTCCAGGACCGAGGCGGCCACATCTTCCATGGCCGCGATGCCGTCGCCGAGGGAGTAGCCGGGCGCGAGGCCGGCCGAGACCGTCGCCGACACATACCGGTTGAAGCGGAAACGCTGCGGCGGACTGCTTTTTTCCTCCAGGGCCACCAGGTTGTCCAGCTGGATCTGCCGGCCGTTGCTGCCGGAGACATACAGGTTGCGGATATTGACCGGTGTGGCCCGGCTCTGGCGCTCCAGCTGTCCGATGACCTCATACTGTTTGCCGTCCATGATGAAGAAGCCGAGCCGCTGGTCCGTCAGCGCAAGCTGCACCGTCCGGGAAATATCGCGGACCGACACACCCACCTCGCGCGCACGTTCGCGGTCGATCGACATCTCGATCTCCGGCTTGTTGAATTTCAGGTTCACATCCACAAACGCGAACTCCGGCCGCTCCGATGCGGCATCCATGAAGGCAGGCAGCATCTCTTCCAGGCGCTCGAAATTAGGGGCTTGCAGGACATACTGCACCGGAAGGCCGCCGCGCCGCTGGCCGATGGTCTGCGTCTGGATGACGAAATTGCGGGTTGCCGTGTAGTCCTGCAGGTAGCGGGTAAGACTGCCGGCGATCTCCATCTGCGTTCGTTCACGCTCGGACGGATCGTTGAGGATCAGGGTGATGAAGGCGGAATTGACGGAACTGGCCGCGCCGAAACCGGGCGACGTCACATTGATCACCGCCTCATGCTCCGGGACCTGCTCCCTGATGCCGGCGACCATGCGGTCCACATGGTAATCCATGTATTCAAAGGTCACACCCTCCGGACCGCTTATGGATATCCGCATGCTGCTGCGATCCTCCAGCGGTGCCAGTTCGGACGGAAGCTGGCTCCAGAAGAAGAACATCCCGCCTCCGACCAGCACGATAATGACGAATGCCATCCACCGCACTTTCATGAACGTGGTAAGGGCGTCACGGTATGCGCGGTTGAGCCAGACGAAAAACGGCTCGGTGGCCATGTAAAACCGGTTTTTCTTTTTCCGCTGCTTGAGGATGCGGGAGCATAGCATCGGCGAAAGCGTGAGCGCCACAAACGAGGAGATAATCACCACGCCGGCCATCACCACCCCGAACTCGCGGAACAGGCGTCCGGTCAGTCCTTCCAGGAAAATGACCGGCATGAACACCGCTACCAGTGCCGTAGTGGTAGAAATGACGGCAAAGAAGATCTCGCCGACGCCTTTGAGCGCCGCCCGGGTGGGATCCATCCCCTGTTCGATCTTGGCATAGATATTCTCCATCACCACAATGGAATCATCCACCACAAGTCCGATCGCCAGCACCAGGCCGAGCAGCGTAAGCACATTAATTGAGAACCCGGCCACAAACATGATGAAAAACGAGCCGATGATCGCGATCGGGATCACGATGACCGGGATGATGGTGGTGCGCCAGTCGCGCAGGAACAGGAAAATGATCAACACCACCAGCAGGAACGCGATGATGATGGTCTGCTGCACTTCGCCGATGGAATCGCGGATGAACTCGGTGGTGTCGAATCCGATTCCGGTGGATATGTCTGCAGGCAGGTCACGCTCGATCTCGGCCACGCGACGGAAGAATTCATCGGTGATGGCAATATTGTTGGCTCCGGGCTGCGGGATGAGCACCACGCCCACCATGGCGATGCCGTCGCGCTTGAGGATGGTCCGCATGTTCTCGGCACCCAGCTCGGCGCGGCCGATGTCCTCGAGCCGGACTACCGACCCGTTTTCTTCCTTGATGATCATGCGGTTGAATTCCGCGGCGGTCTCAAGGCGTCCGAGCGTGCGGACCGTGAGTTCCGTAAACACCCCTTCCAGCCGGCCCGAGGGGAGCTCCACATTCTGGCGGTCCAGCGCACTCTGCACGTCCACCGCGGTCACACCATAGGAAGCCATCCTGTCCGGATCCAGCCACAAGCGCATGGAGTATCTTTTTTCGCCCCAGATCCGCACCTCGCTCACATCAGGGATGGTCTGCAGCCGCTCTTTGAACACCGTATTGGCAATGTCGCTGAGTTGAAGCAGGTCGCGGGTGTCGCTCTGCACATTCAGGAAGACGATGGGGCTGGAATCGGCGTCGGCCTTGGAAACAATGGGGTTGTCCACATCGGGCGGAAGGCGGCGTATGGCGCGGGAAACGCGGTCGCGCACGTCGTTGGCGGCAGCTTCCAGGTCCACCCCGAGATCAAACTCCACGGTGATGGTGCTGCGTCCCTCCCGGCTGACGGACGTCATGGTGCGGATCCCGGCGATTCCGTTGAGCTGCTCTTCCAGCGGCTCGGTGATCTGCGACTCGATCACCTCGGCATTGGCGCCGGTGTAATTCGTTTGAACGGTAATAATGGGCGGATCCACCGACGGATACTCCCGCACGCCCAAACTGTTGTAACCGAGAATCCCGAACAGTACGATCACAATCGACATCACCGTGGCCAGAACGGGCCGGCGGATACTTACAGCGGAGAGACTCATAGTTCCGTCACCTCATCCCTGATTTCAGTTCGGATATTTGCCAGCCGCACCGGCATGCCATCCCGGATCTGAAGGAGGCCGGTGGTGATCACCGTATCCTGCGGTGCCAGGCCTTCCCGGATCTGAACCCGGCGGTCTGTTCGGGTGCCAATCTGCACCTCTTGCGCATGAGCGCGCCCATCCCGGTAAACGAAGACACTGTACCCTGTCATTTCAGGCACCAGGGCTTCGGACGGTATGAGCAGGGCCTCGTCAATCTGGCTCAGGTCCACTTCAACACGGGCGAAAGCACCGGGGAGTATGAGCGCGCCGGGGTTGGGGGCAATGGCCCTCATCCGGAGTGTGCGCGTGTCACGGTCCACCCTAGGCTGCAAAGCATAAATGCGGCCCTCGAGCATTTCCTGGCTTCCTTCCACCTGGAATCGAATGGTCTGGTCGCGGCGCACAGACGGGCGATACCGCTCGGGAATGGAGAAATCGATCTTTATATAGTCAATTTTCTGGAGGTTGGAAATGAGCACATCCGGCGTAACGAAACTCCCGGTACTTACTTCCTGAAGTCCGATCACCCCGTCGAACGGCGCCCTGATCTCCATTTTGTCGATCTGGGCCTGTACCCGGTCGCTTTGCGCCTTGAGCGTGTTCAGCTCGTTGAGCACCATGTCATAGTCATCCTGGGCGATGGCATTGCGGGCGAGCAGCTCTTTCTGCCGCTGTTCGCGGATGCGGGCCAGGTTGATCTGGTAGGATATGCGCCGATGTTCCTGCTGCAACTCGGCGTCATTCAGTTTCACGAGCAAATCGCCGGCCTTTACCTCGCTGTCCTCTTCAAAATAGATCCCGGTGATACGTCCGGAAGTTTCGGGTCGGATGTAAATCTCCTCGTCCGCCAGGACGTTGCCCGTGGTGAAGATGGTTTCACGGAATGGCTCGGGTTCTACAAGATACCCTTCGACCGGCACGGCGGAAGGTTCGCCCTGACGCTGTGCCTCCGCACCGGCGGAGCTGTTGTTTCCCTGGTGGACGCGGTTCCAGATCAGGAGGCCGAAAACAACGAGCACGACGCCGGCAAGCAGACTTCTTTTAACAACAGGTTTCATATGTTTGAGGAAAGGAGTGATAATCTAATGCAGTAAAACGCAATCAGTTGCAAATAGGTTTCTTTCCTTTTGTAAAAAAATGCTAAACTGCTGCCACGCCTGCAGCTATTCCAGAATGAAGCGCGGAATCTCCCTCGGCAGCCGCACCAGCGTCTCGTAATTGACATGGTTGACCATGTCACTGAACGAGGATACCGTGATGCGGTTGTTGCGCTGGCTCCCGATCAGCACCACCTCGTCTTCCCGTTTCACTCCCGGACAGTGCGACACATCCACGATCATCATGTTCATGTTGACCATGCCGATGACCGGCACGCGTCGTCCGTGCACCAGCACCTTGCCCAGGTTGCTGAGACCGCGGGTGAACCCGTGGCTGTAGCCCACCGGCACGGCGGCAATGAGCGTGTCGTCGGTGGTCTGGTATACGGTGCCGTATCCTACAAAATCCCCGGCTTTCACCTTCTTGATGCTCATGATCTTGGACTTCCAGCTGATGATCTGCCGGAGCGGATTGTCCGTCATCCGCTTTTTTTCATTCTGCGTCAGGTACTGCATGAACGTCTCCTTGCTGGACCAGAACCCGTATTGCATGATCCCGATGCGCACCAAATCCATTTTTGTTTGTGGATACGATACCAGCGGTGCCGAGCAGGCCGTATGCCTCATATCCGCCCGTACCCCCTTTTTGCGTAAATACCAGTAATACCGGTTGAAATTGGCGATCTGATTCTGGATACGAAGATAATTGGCCACGCTTTCGGCCCCGGCGTAGTGGGTGCACATCCCCATGATATGCAGGTGCTCCAGATTGCGGGCCAGCAGGCCGGCCAGCTTGTCCCTGTCCTCCCATGCGAACCCGACACGGTTCATGCCCGTTTCCAGTTCCACGTGGATCCGGGCCTTTTTGTCCTGCTTCCGGGCGGCGTAAATGGCTTCCTGGAGCCGGTCAAACTCGAATACGTAAAAGGAAATGTCGTTTTCCACGGCCCAGCTGATCTGATCATCGTCGATCATGCCCATGATCATGATATGCGAATCTTTGCGCCGCACCATCAGCGCCCTGAGCGCTTCATCGGCACTGTGCACCGCGAAATAGTCCACCCCGCACTCTTCGGCCAGCGGCAGGAAATGCTCGATGCCATGTCCGTACGCATTGCCCTTTATCACGGAACAGTATCTGACATCCGGACCCGTGAGCCGCTTGAGGAACCGCAGATTGGATTTGAGCGCCTGTTTGTTGATCTCGATGTAGGACGTATGGAACATGGGGGTTGCAGTGCTGAAGTGGCGGGATAACGGTCTGGGAACAAAAGCGTTAACCGGCGATGGATGGAAAAATACCTTGCTCCGGGATACTGATGTGAGCCTTTCAGCCGGTATCTGCTCTTAAAATAGCCCGGTTTCAGCTCTTAAAATAGTCCGCATTCATCAATAATCCCAGCAAACAGCGCTGCTCCCGTTTCCAGGATCTCATCAGGAAAATCGTAGCGCGTGTCATGCAGATGGGGATGGTCCTCCCCTGCTCCAATGCCCACAAGCGCCCCGGGAAAACGATCAGTGAACCTTCCAAAGTCCTCCGACCAGGAAAACGGATGCGCCATGTTCCTGATTTCGAGCCCGGCAGGCTGCTTTTCCCCACCCTTTGCAGGCTGCTTTCCGGTCTGCATTTCAGGCCGTTTTTCAGCCCGGTCCACAGGCTGTCCGTCAGACAGCTTTGCAGACAGCTTTTCCGCTGCTTTTCTGACCATCTTCACGGCGTCGGGGTTGTTGACGGTTGGATGGAAGACCTCGGTCCACTCGTGCCCGCATTCCAGGCCATGGGTTTCTGCGATTTCGTGCGCCAGTCCGACCGCTTGCTCCCTGAGCTGCTCCAGGTCTTCGGGCTCCCAGGCACGCAGGGTCGCCATGAGCACCGCGCGCCCCGGAGTGGTTCCGAACGCCTGATCGCCGATTCGCACGTGAATGATGGTTGCCAAACCGAACCGCCCTGATGGCAGTACCGATCCGGGAAGCGCCTGCAGTGCGGTGATCAGGGAAGCCACGGCAGGCGCGGGACTCCGGCCCTGTTCGGGATGGGCGGCATGGGCCGTATTGCCGGTGAGCCGGATGATGAGTCCGGCCGATCCCGCCGCAAACACATCCTCACGCAACAGCACGGAATGGCGGGGAAACCCGGGCAAATTGTGGATTGCAAAGGCAAAATCGGGCGCAATGCCGGACATTTTGTGATCTTCCAGCATTTTTTCGGCGCCTTCTCCGGTCTCCTCGGCGGGCTGGAAAAGCAAGTGGACCTTTCCACGGGCAAGAGGGCGTTCCTGAAGCGCTTGAGCCAGCCCTATCAGCACAGCCATGTGTCCGTCATGGCCGCATTTGTGCGCCACGTTGCTGTTGCGGGACGCGTACGGCAATGAAACGGTTTCGTCGATCGGCAGGGCATCCAGTTCGGCCCGGAAAAGCAGCGAGGGTCCGGGGCGGCCGCTGTCAATGGTGGCCACCAGGCCGTATCCACCAATGCCTTCCCGGATGTCGCTTATTCCGGTTTCACGCAGCCTGGCGGCGACAAACGCGGCTGTTTCTTTTTCCTGATGGGCTGTTTCGGCGAGCCGGTGCAGCTGCTGCCGGATGTCTGTGAGTGTCATGCGCTGGTGGTTGTCGCTGTGGTTGGATAGGTGCCATTTTGTGTGGGTGGATACGGATCATTTCAGTAGAGCCGGCCCAGGACCAGCTGCGGGTCGGGATAGATGCGCAGGGCGTTGTCATGGTCTTCGGGAGCAACCACACCGGGCAGGTCGGGCACCGGCGGACGCTCGCGCGCCAGTTGAAAGTGCAGATGCGGGACCCATCCACCATTTTCTTGGGCCCCGCCGACCTCGGCAAACGGCTGACCGGACTTCAGCGGCATGCCTTCGGCGACATTTTCAAGCGATTTCCTGCTGAGGTGCCCATAGAGCGCGTACAGGGTTTCGGGTGGATGCGGACCCAGGCGGACCCGGTGCTCCGTGACAATGGTGGGACCGTAATCGCCCGGGTTGTCGTTGTCGCGGAAAAAGAGCACGTGACCGTCCGCAAAGGCACAAACCGGTGTGCCCGCCGGCACCCAGATATCGATGCCCATGTGGATGTTGCGCACCCCTTTGAAAAGACCGGTGGTGTACATCCTGCGGCGGTGTTCATTGTAGCGGCCGATGGAGGGCGGGTCCAGTGAGATGGCTTCCGGGTCGTATCCCTTTGACAGGTCGAGCACTTCCCACGTTTCGCCGATGTCGATTACGGGATGGAATCCGTGCGGCGGCCGCAGACCTTTTCCCAGCACATCCGTGCGCCCTTCAATGCGTCCTTTCACGCTCCGACTGTTATCCGGGGTGCTCATTCCACGTATTTATCGATGTAGTTCGAGTTCATGAGTCCGAGCGCTCCTACGTATTTGAGCTGGAAGCGGACCGTGTCGCCCACTTTCAGGTCACGCTCGTTCTGGCCCACATTGACCACCAGCATGTCCGAGCTGGCGTCCACAATTTCGATGTCCTTGCTCTTTGGGATGAGAAAATCGGGCTGGATGTCGAGGTATCCGATATCCAGGATGGCCCGGAAGGCGGTTTTGCCGTAGAGATCCTCGTCGATCTGCATGGTTTCCCCCTGCGGATTGGCGGCCAGTTCCCCGCTCGGGACGAGCGGTTTTTCGTGGATTTCGATGACCTGGGTGAACAGTTCGAGCACCGAGGGCTCCATCCCGTCGATGATATCACCGCTGAACAGATCCACCCCGAAATAGAGCGCTTCGCCGATGCGGAAGTGGTTGACGGTGTCGGGCAGGTCCCCGCGCAGGATCAGGGGCAGCACTACGGTGGTGCCGCCGGAGACCCAGCGGATCTTGCGGTTGAACTTGAGTTCGATGATCTGCTTGTAGAGGGCCAGCTGGATGAGCTTGTCGGAGCTGGGCATCACACCGTGCAGGCAGTTCAGGTTGGTGCCGAGACCGATGACCTCAATTTTGGGCAGTTTGAAGATTTCCCCATAGAAGTCGATGAGTTCTTCCCGCATGACGCCCTCGCGCAGGTCGCCCATTTCGATCATGATGATGACCATGTGCTTGCGGTCCTGCCGCACGGCTTCCTCGGAAAGCAGGCGTATGGTTGCCAGTTCCGTGTTGAAACTGACATCGGCATATTGCACGATCTCCTTGATATACTTCTTGGGCGGGGGTTTGATGTAAACGGTCTGGACCTCCGGATCGATGCCTTTGACGACTTTGAGATTGCTGACCCGCGAGTCGTGGATTTCCCGGGCGCCCAGATCGATCACCTCCCGGATAAAGGCCTCGTTCCCGCAAAAAAGCTTGGTGACCACACCCCATTCGATGTCATGATCCTTGAACAGGTTCTTCAGAAATTCGTAGTTGTGCCGCAGTTTGTCGCGGTAGAGCTTCAGATAAGCCATAACTATTTCTTGTACCTCATTTCCAGATATTTGCTGGTAAATCCGATGCGTTCGTAAAGCCGGCAGGCGGGGTTGTCGGGTTCCACGTGCAGGGCGATGTCCCCTCGGGCTGTCTCGATCGCCTTTTCCATCAGGATTTTCCCGATGCCACGTCCCCGCGTCTTCCCGTCTACGGCAATGTAGACAAGGAGGTTTTCCGGCACATATTCACTCATTCCTGTTTCCAGAACGATAACGGCGCCGAGCATGGAACCGTCTTCCTCTTTCGCCGCCAGAACGAATCCGCGCCGGCATTCGATTTTTCCCAGTGCGTAGTCAAGGCATTTCATGATCTGGCCTTTGGGGTCGCGGAACTGGTCTAGATGCGCATGCAGGAAGCCGGCGATCTGCTCCTGCGTCACCGAAGCTTCCCGGTGATTTTCCGGGGTGATGGTTTCGATAGTAATTTCTGCACTCATATTGCTTAGTTAAAACGATTTATTAATAATGATATTTGGCATTTTTGGTGAAACGACGTCGACGCAAGCTGACGCCGGAAGAACCGGGGACGTCCGGATCCGTCAGGCAACCGTTCGGGACGGTTTCACATCCGGCATCCCAATTGAAAAAGTGACGAAGATGACCAGCGATGCGGTCAGTCCGAAGATGATCGGATCAAGGCCGAATGGCATGGCGAACTGAAAAGGCACATGGAATGGAAGTGTCGGGTCCGTCAGCATGGTGAGCCCGAGCGTGAGTGTGCCGCCGGTGATCATGGACCACCATGCGGCTGCGTTGCTGCTCCGTTTCCAGTACAGGCCGCCTATGATCGGTACCAGCAGCGCCGATACCATGAAGGCATAGGAATAGAGCATGATCTGCAAAACCGTATCAAATACCGCTGCCAGCAGGAAGGCCAGTATTCCGAGTGCCAGTGTGACCAACTGCGACAGGCGGATCATGGAAATCCTGCTTGTATCTATCCTGAACACTTTTTCTATGATATCCGTTGTCACGTTCCCGGAAGCGGCCACCAGGCAGCTGTCGGCCGTGGACATGATGGCCGAGAAATAGGCGGACATCATCAGCCCCATCAGTCCGATCGGCAGCACGGTCCGCAGCAGCATCGGCAGCCCCTCTTCCTGGTGCATCAGGGCGGCTGATTCGTATCCCATATAGGAGAACATGCCCTGCTCGGCGGCCACAAAGGCAAACAGGCCGAGCAGCACACCCATGAACGCCATCACGGGCCACTCCAGGAGACCGGCCAGGTACCACGCTTTTTGCGCCTCTTTTTCTGACCTTGTGGCATAGATACGCTGATAAAGTGTCATTCCGACAAACCATATCGGGAGGATGGTGATTCCCCAGTTGACCAGCTGCTGCCAGCTGATATTGCGCAGGGAGAGCATTTCGGGCGCCACCGTTTCCCGGATCACTTCATGTCCGCCAACGGCCACGTAACTGACCGGGATGCCGATGAAAATGAGTCCGCCAAGCAGCAGGATCCACTGGAAGGTATCGGTGTAGATGACCGCTTTTATACCGCCCAGGGCGGTATAGACGATGATGATGAACGCCATGAGGTAGAGCGCCGTTTCCAGGCTCATGCCGTCGAACGAGGCCGAGGCCAGGCGTGCGCCCGCAAGCATCTGCGAGCTGCTGAAACCCACATAGCCGATCGCCGAAATGATTCCAGCCAGAAAAGCCACCCTGGCATTGAAGAAGTGGTTGAACACCTCGGGCATGGTGAAAAACCCCTGTTCCGTCGAGAGGTTTTTCACTTTGGGGATGAGGAAGACAGCGGCAAGCCAGGCGCCGAGCAGTCCGGTGAAAAGCATCCAGGAACCGGAAATCCCCATGACAAAACCAAGTCCGCCCAGGCCAATGGAGAACCCGCCGCCGACATCGGTGGCCACCACCGACAGGCCAACGTGCTTGTACCCCATTTTCCGCCCACCGATATAGTATTCCTCCGCACCCTTGTTCCGGAAATAGAAGTAAAAACCGATGCCAAGAATGATGACGAAATAAAGAACAAAAACCGTGAGATCTACTGGATTCATTTGGTTTTGAGGGTTTTTCAGGACAGCCTTAAAGATTGCCATTAATCAAAACAATAGCAAATGAGCATCGGATTGGATAACTCGCTATATTGTTTGGTTTTACTGATTACCAATCAGAAATCAATCAGAAATCAGGCGTAACATAGAAATTGGCAATACCTTATGAAGATCCAACTTAAACGCATTGACGATGCCTTCCACCTGGAGGCGGCGAACGAACTGGGAAAAACCATTGAGATGGACGGGGCCCCGAAAATCGGGGGATCCGACAAGGCACCGCGTCCCATGGAGGTGCTGTTGATGAGCATGGCGGGATGCAGTTCCATGGATGTGCTCGACATCCTCAAAAAACAGCGCCAGCACGTGGAGGATTTCCGGATCGAGGTGGATGCTGAGCGGGAAAAGGACAAGACGCCGGCGCTCTTCACCGACATCCATCTGCATTTCTACCTGAAAGGGGACCTTAACGGGAAAAAGGTCGATCGGGCCGTGCGCATGTCCATGGAAACCTACTGCTCGGTTGCCAGGATCGTGGAAAAAACAGCCCGTATCACCTGGGAGTGGACCGTTGACAACGCAGACAATGAGTAGCCTGACCGGATCCTTGCCGGCAAACGCATCAGCAAAACTCATCAGCAAAACGCATTGCGATCTTCCATGCTCAAAATCACCCCTGATTACGAATCCATCCTGCAGAATCTCACGCCCGGACAAGTAAACGAGCTTGAGATGCATTCGTTCATCAACCTGATGAATGTGATCTACGCCCAGCTTGAGCTGCTTCTGCCGGATGGTGACAAAAATCCGCATGTCAAGGCCGCACTGGAACAAACCCGCGAATTGCTTGCGAAAATGCGGGACGGTTCGCTCGGCGGTTCGTTCCGGCTGGATATTACGGAGTATAAAAAGACGGTTCAGAGGACCGTCGAATCCCTTGCAAATCAGGCAAACACCGAGGAGAGCCTTGCCGATCTGCGCGATGCGCGCTCCCTGCTTGAGCAGACCTTTTCCATTCTGGATGCCCGTCTGGAAGAGCTCTACAGGCGCATCCCCCAATCGGGCGAGTGGGTTCAGGTGAGTGTGGATGCGTTCCGGGAAGAGTACCACACCTATTTCAAAACGCAGGAAAAAAACAGCAGGGGAAGGTATCGTATTGTGATGGACGCCGGCCGGAAGCGTGATAACGACTACCTCGTTGTCATGGATGTGGCAAGCGAAAACGGCAGTACCCTCGCCATGCCGCTGCTTTTCAAGGACGTGATCCGCGACCTGGTGTCCAATGCGCGCAAGTACACCCTGCCCGGCGGCACCATCCGGTTTGAAATCCGTCAGCAGGACGGCCGGCTTCGGCTGCTCGTATCGGACACCGGCATCGGCATTCCGGAAAAAGAGCTTCCCAGGGTCTTTGAACACGGTTACCGTGCATCCAATGCCGGTTCCATCCGTACCATGGGGGGTGGATTCGGCCTGACCAAAGCACTGCATGTGGTCCGGAAGTACCAGGGCGATCTGTGGATAGAATCCGGTCAGGACAACGGCACGACAATTGCAATCGAACTCCCCCTGCCGGAGCATTTCCCGGGACCAAAACGGGGCGAACGGCGGACCACGGAACATGAAAAAGAAATTTGAAACACGCGCGATCCGCGAACAGGCGGCCCGGTCGGGGCACCGCGAGCATTCCGTCCCGGTCTATCTGACATCCAGCTTCGTATTCGACTCTGCGGAGCACGGACAGGAGCTGTTTGCCGGGGAAACGGACGGAAACATCTACAGCCGCTACAGCAATCCCAACACCGACGAGTTCGTCCGCAAGATCTGCCAGATGGAGGATGCCGAAGACGGGATTGCCACGGCTTCGGGCATGGCGGCCGTTTTTGTCAGCCTGGCGGGCCTGCTCAACAGCGGCGACCACATCCTGGTGGCCCGCGCGGTGTTCGGGTCCACCCACCAGATCCTCACGCAGCTCCTCCCCCGCTGGAACATCGCCCACACGTACGTCGATATCGGGAAACCGGAGCAGTGGGAAGCGGCCATCCGGCCCGAAACCCGGATGCTCTTCCTCGAAACCCCGTCCAACCCCGGCCTTGAGCTGATCGATCTGGATTTCGCGGGGGACCTGGCCCGCAGGCACAAGCTGATCCTGAACGTGGACAACTGCTTTGCCACACCGTACCTGCAGCAGCCGGTGCGGTACGGGGCGGATCTTATCATTCACTCGGCCACCAAGTTCATCGACGGACAAGGCCGCACGCTTGGCGGCGTGGTGGCCGGCAAAGCCAAACTCATCGAGCAGCTGCGTTTTTTTGCCCGCCATACCGGCCCCGCAATGTCGCCCTTCAACGCGTGGGTACTGTCAAAGAGCCTGGAGACGCTTGCTGTGCGCATGGACCGCCACTGCGAAAATGCGCTGAAACTGGCAACGTTCCTGGAGCAGCAGCCGGGGATTGCCCGGGTCAGGTACCCTTTCCTGCCCACCCATCCGCAATACGAGATCGCGCAACGCCAGATGAAACTTGGCGGAGGTGTGCTGGTCTTCGAATTTTCGGGTGGATTTGATGCCGCCCGCAGCTTCATTGACCGGTTGCAGATGCTCTCCATCTCCTCAAACCTGGGGGATACGCGCTCCATCGTGACACATCCCGCATCCACCACACACTCCAGGCTGACCGAAGAGGAGCGGCTGGCGGTGGGCATCACGCCGGGACTGGTGCGCATATCGGCGGGACTTGAGCACATCGACGATATTATCTCCGACGTGGAGCAGGCCTTGACTGGTTAGCAAGACATGTTCCATGAACCGGTTTGTGCTGTGCAATAATTTTTTGCTCAAATAAAAAAAGCCCCTGCAAGCATTAAACTCACAGAGGCCTTAGTGGCGGGGGCAGGATTCGAACCTGCGACCTTCGGGTTATGAGCCCGACGAGC
>RECX01000296.1 GCA_007693825.1 Balneolaceae bacterium | reverse complement strand
TGGACAGCGGTCATGCATCGGGCACGCGGATATGGTTGGGAAAAGGGTTTGTTTATGACGCTTCATCTTGCCCGTGAGATTCTTGGAGCAGATGTGCCGCAGGAAGTGCTGGATGGGCTGCGACCCGATGATTTCGATACAACTATTGCGGAGCACGCCCGGATGCAGATACTGACCGGGAAGACGGCCGCCGACGAGGTGCCGCAATCCGTTGCAAGTGTGCTCTCCGGGAAAGGACTCAGAGGCAAAATGGAACGGATTCGGAAATCATCATTTCCGTCACGAATGGAGCTGGCAAACAGACATGGTGTATCAGACAGTTCCGTTTTGCTGCCGTACTATTATCTCAGGCACATCGTGAAAGTCATTGGCCGAAGAGCGTCTGCGCTGTTCAGGGTCTTTTTCGGGGGAAAGGATTCCAAAGCCGTGTACAGGCGTCGCAGCTCCATCCAGCAGTGGCTTGAATGACTCACCGAAACGCTGATACAGCCGTGTATTTGCGCAGCTCGCCGCCGCCGATGACCACTTCTCCGCCCGACGTCACCCAGGCGTGAGGATGCATTTTGCCGTCCGTCTGTTTTTGCACGCCCAGCCACAGCGTCGACGCGATGCCGAGCCGGTGCAGCATGATCCGGGTGGATGCGGCCTCGACCAGACAGGTCGCTTTCCACGGGACGCGCCGGCTGACGGCCCGGACGCACAGCACAACCCGGCGGGTCTGCGGATCGGTGACCTCCGCGGGACGCACCTCACGGGCGCCGCTGTCGATACTCTTCGGATCGGCCTGCTGCGCCTTCATCAAGCGTCGCAGCACGCGAAACGGCAGGAAAAGGATCACAAACCGGGTGGATGCGCTTAGCAGAAGCGCCTCACGGATCATCCGGCGTTCCGCCCGCGGTTTGCGGAGGTAGCGGACAAGTGTGGTTGGCGGACCAGACAGATCATCCGGAGCAGCTTGTTCACCATGGCCAAATGCATCAGGAGCATCTTTCGCTGTCCCGCGAGCATGCGGTCCCGATAGCTGACTGCTGTTTGTATGAGTTTCGGATGACATGCCCAAATGTGCTGTGACGTGAAACCAAAAGCAAGCCGAAACAGATCAGTTTCGGATATAATGATCAAGCAGGTGTCGCGCGGATGCCCGGATCCGCCCGAGATCGTCGGGCAGGGTGACTTCGTAAACGGGAACACGTCCGGCGATGTAGGTGCACAGGAACAGGTTGCGGGGTCCGGGCGGATTGAACCACGCTGTTCCGTAGATGTGGCTGGAGAGCGCCACGGCGGCGGGCATCGGGTCCAGGCGCCGGACCTGCGGCGCGTCGGCTTTCCCGGAGCGCTCGCGGAGCAGGAAGATGGCGCCGAGCGGGGCGGGGCTGCGGTACGTTCCGCCGGCGAGCTGGTCAGTGTCCAGCCAGCGCTCCCCTTCGGGCGATTCCACACTGGCGATCCGGATGGGCGTGACGCCGGTGATACCGAGCGTATCCAACAGTTCTGGTTTTACCTTGATGCGCGGGTATCCGGGCGCTATAACGGGATGTGTCCCGGTGATCACAGGCTGCGGGCTTGTGCTCGTTTCCGTTGAACGGGGTGGATGCGGCCCGGAGCTTTTTATTGTTGAAGCGGGTGGATGCGGCCCCGGTTCACCTGTCGGGCTCGTTCCTGTTTGATCGGTTGGATGCGGCCCCGGGTTTTTGGACTTATCCCCGAAGTCGAGGTTGTGAATAACGGCGATATCGTCTGAGTGGGCGGCGAGGCCTTCGGCTGCAAGCGCGACCGAAAGACTCGACTTTCCGGCACCGCTCTCGCCCATGATCAGGAAGGAGCGACCGTCATCCACCAGCGAACAGGCGTGGAGCATGGACCGGCCCTGAATGGTGAGTGCGGCGCCCATGACCATGTTGACCAGGCCGAAAACCGAGTCCTCCCACACCGGCCAGTTTTGGTTTACAGTGATGTGTGAACCCCTGTTGGTGATGAGGTATTCGATTACATATCCGTTCTGGTCGTGGTTGCGGATGATGAAGCGATCATGTTCGACAATCCATTCACGTCCATAAGGCAGGGGACAGTGATCCAGTGTCTTAGGCAGTTTTTGACCTTTTTCAATAAACATCTCAGGTTTCAGTTCTGTCAGGAGGGCAGATCTGGCATCTGAGGTATTAACTCGCGTAGCGGTTTGGCTGGGTACTTTCTCAGGCAGTTCTGGAAGTGGAAGTGTGAACGCGCTTTTTACCTTTTTACCGTAGAGATGATAAAAGAAGAATACCGACTCTGCTATGTGGTCGGAGTACGGCATGGCAACTGGATAAGTCTGGCGCTATTAACCAGACGGCCGTATTAACTGGCTTGTTCAGGCGCTGCAGGAGGTGGCGGGGGTATCTGCATCGTCTTGCTCACAGCTTCCTCGGTCAGTTCCGGCTTGATCCAGGTCTTTTTGGTGTTGTTATCTTTAGACATAGCAGAAGGAATCGGTTGTTCGGTCTATGAGACGATGCTCTATGAAACGATACGAGATGTCATTAGTCGTTCTTTTGATGAAATATAATAACATCGCTTCAAGACTAAAAATTAAAATTTTGTAAATAAGGTTCGGATTTGTTGCAGTTTCACAGGGATATCACCGGTATGCCCTTATGCTGCTTTCGGTGATTTTTTTTGAGTTGCTGCCGGTGAGTTTACGTGTTGCTGCCGGTGAGTTTATGTGTTGCCGCCAGTGAGTATTTGTGCTCTATTCCGACAATTCGTGATTTTTTGCGAAAATTCATTGATTCCCCGAAGGGGATACCGTATACTCTTTTTCTTGAAAAACATTTATGTTCAATAAATCTACTCATTATGTAGTAGAGTTATTGAACATGGAAAAAATGGCCCGTGAGAGCACTATTTCGTGTTCGCGGT
>RECX01000013.1 GCA_007693825.1 Balneolaceae bacterium | reverse complement strand
TGATCCAGCCGGTGGCCATGGAAGAAGGACTTCGGTTTGCCATCCGTGAAGGCGGACGTACGGTAGGTGCCGGCGTCGTAAGTAAAATTCTGGACTAAAATCTGGTGTACAAGTGGCAACCCAACAAAAGATAAGAATCAAGCTGAAATCATACGATCACAACCTGATCGACAAATCAGCTGAAAAAATAATCAAAACTGTGAAATCGACGGGTGCTGTGGTTTCGGGACCGATTCCGCTGCCCACAGACAAGAACATTGTCACAGTGCTCAGATCACCACACGTTAACAAAAAGTCGCGCGAACAGTTTGAATCACGTTCGCACAAGCGTCTGATCGATATTTTATCGACCGGATCCCAGACTGTTGACGCACTCATGAAGCTTGAGTTGCCGTCTGGTGTCGATGTAGAAATAAAAGTGTAATCAGGAAATCAGTTCCCTACCAAGATGACTGGATTAATTGGAAAAAAAGTCGGAATGACCAACATGTTCGACGAAAATGGCAAAAATGTCCCGATCACAGTGGTCGAGATTGAACCCTGCGTCATCACGCAGATCAAATCGATGGACGTGGACGGATATGATGCCGTTCAGGTGGCCAGCTATGACAAGCGTGAAAAGCTGGTAAGCAAAGCATTGAAAGGTCATTTTGCAAAAGCTGACACCTCCCCGAAGCGGTACGTACGTGAATTCCGCGATTTCGTACCGGAAGGAGCTAAACTGGGGGATACGCTTCGGGTAGAAGATGTATTCCGCGAGAAGACCTACGTGGATGTGGTCGGCACTTCGAAGGGGAAAGGTTTTCAGGGTGTCGTTAAGCGTCACGGTTTTTCCGGTGTAGGCGGCCGGACCCACGGGCAGCACAACCGGGAAAGAGCGCCCGGTTCCATCGGGCAATCCTCTGATCCGTCCAAAGTATTCAAAGGAATGAAAATGGGCGGACAAACAGGGAACCACCGGGTCATGATCAAAAGGCTTGAAGTGGTCAGGATCATACCGGATTCCAACCTGCTGCTTATAAAAGGTGCCATACCCGGTCCGAAAAATCGCACCGTTGTAGTATTCAACCACGCATAATTTCAACAGCTCTTTGCTATGAAAATCAAAGTTTTAAAAACAGATGGTTCAGAAAGCGGCCGGGAGGTCGAAATGGACGATGCTGTATTCGGGATCGAGCCAAATGACCATGTGATTTATGAGGATGTTCGTTCCTACCTGTCCAACCAGCGTAAAGGGACCGCCAGTACGAAGGGCCGGTCTGAAGTACGTGGTGGAGGCCGCAAGGCGTATCGTCAGAAAGGAACCGGAATGGCCCGACGCGGCACCATTCGTTCCCCTCTCCTTAAAGGTGGCGGCACTGTTTTCGGTCCCAAACCGCGTGATTATTCTGTTCGGCTAACCAAGAAAATGAGGCGTCAGGCCCGTCTTTCAGCTCTTGTATACAAATTGCAGGACAACGCCGTTACCGTGGTCGAGGATTTCGATTTTGACACTCCGAAAACAAGTTCGGCCCTTGACATTTTCCGTGCTCTCAACTGTGCGGACAAAAAGGTGCTTCTGCTTACCGGTGGTACGAAGGACAAGGTCTACAAATCCTGCCGCAACATCCCCGGTGTGAGTGTGATGGAAGCCAGCAATCCGGCAACGTACCATATCCTGAATGCCGATGTCATTGTATTCCAGGAAAGTGGCGTCAAGCAGCTCGAAGAAAGTTTTAAAGGAAAGACACTGGAGGCAGAAGCATGAAAAGAGTCTTAATCAAACCTCTGATAACGGAAAAGCTTACAGGCATCCAGGAGAAAGAGAACAAATACGCTTTTGAAGTGGATCGCAGGGCAACGAAACCCGAGATCAGGAAAGCAGTTGAAGAATTGTATCCGGATGTAACTGTGACCAGTATCAATACCATGATCAATCCTGGCAAGCCGAAAGGCCGCAACACCCGCCGTGGTTACATTGCCGGCCGGACCAATGCCACAAAGAAAGCGATCATCTCTATCAAGAAGGGTCAGGAAATCGACTTCTTTACTGAAATTTAAGGTATAACAGCATGGCTACAAAAAAACTCAAACCCATCACCCCAGGCACACGGCACAGAATTGCACCCGATTTTTCGGATGTAACCACCGACAAGCCGGAAAGATCCCTGATCGTCAAACTGCACCGCACAGGCGGACGCAACCACAGGGGTAAGATGACCGTGCGCCATATCGGTGGCGGTCACAAAAAACGCTATCGCATCATTGACTTCAAGCGGGACAAGTTTGATGTGCCCGCCACGGTGAAAACCATCGAGTACGACCCCAACAGAACGGCAAGAATTGCGCTTGTTGCCTATGCCGATGGTGAAAAGAGATACATTGTGGCCCCTGACAAACTGAAAGTGGGCGACCAGATCGTCAGTGGCAATTCCGTTGCTCCTGATACAGGCAATGCCATGCCGCTTGAAAACATGCCTTTGGGTACTACGGTACACAATATTGAGTACCAGCCCGGAAACGGCGGCAAAATGGTACGAAGTGCCGGAGCCAGCGCACAGGTAATTGCCAAAACCCCGAAAAATGTAACGCTGAAAATGCCCTCCGGTGAAATCCGAATGGTCAATGGCAAATGCAGGGCGACCGTAGGTGTGGTCAGTAACCCGGACCACTTCAATGTCACCATGGGAAAAGCAGGAAGGAACCGGTGGAAAGGGATCAGGCCGACCGTTCGCGGAACCGTCATGAACCCGGTGGATCACCCGATGGGTGGTGGTGAAGGCCGGTCTTCCGGTGGGCATCCGCGTTCACCCTGGGGGCAGATTGCCAAAGGATTCAAAACAAGAAAGAAGAAAAAACTTTCTTCCAAGTTTATTGTACGCAGAAGAAACCAAAAACAGTAATTCGGTATGCCAAGATCTCTTAAAA
>RECX01000011.1 GCA_007693825.1 Balneolaceae bacterium | reverse complement strand
CCATGAAATACGCTGTTTCTGAAAAATACAATACCGTCATTCTGACTTTCAAGGGGAAAATGATGGGAGGTCCTCATGCCAGGGATTTCCAGGATGAAATCGCCGGCCTGATCGAAAAAGGGAGAACCAATGTGGTCGGGGATTTGAGCAAGGTCGATTTCATGAATTCGTCGGGACTCGGGATCATCATCACGGCGCTTACCAGTCTGCGCAATGCCGGCGGGGACCTGAAAATCTGCGGGGCATCGGAGCGCATCGAAAGCCTGCTGATGGTGACCAAACTGATCACCGTCTTCGACCACCACCGAACGCTGGATAAAGCGGTGGATGCGTTCCAGGCGTAACAGCTGATCCCTGGCTCGCCAGCGGATGCAGTTCCCGGCTGCCGATGCCGGGAATCGTCGCGGCTACCCGGCCATAATGCGAAATCAGGGGCCATCCCGCGGCGGGCTTCACCGCTCCGGCTTCACTGCTCCGCATCACTGCTCGGCTTCCGCGTCCCCCTGCTGCTCCGGTTCATTGTAGCGCACTGACAGCACGGTTACATCATCGGACTGCTCCGCGGACCCGACAAATTTCATCACCTCGAGAAACAGGCCTTTTACCTGGGAGTTCAGCGATTTGTGCGCGTTCCTGCCCAGGTATTCGACTACCCTTTCCTCGTCAAAGTACTGCTCCTCATCGTTTTCGGCCTCGGTGACGCCGTCGGTGAACGTGATGACGGTATCCCCGGGTGAAAGCTGCACCGACCCCGCTTCGTAGGGCGCATTCTCAAACTTTCCGAGCAGCAGTCCGCCCACATCCTCCATCTCCTTTACCTGGCCGTCTTTGGCCAGGACGTACGGCAGGTTGTGGCCGCCGTTGCAGTACCGCAACAATCCGGTTTTTATATTCAGGATGCCGTAGAAAACCGTCACAAATGTGGATATGTCGCTTTCGGGGATGAGCATGTTGTTCACTTTCGTGATGCACTCGGCCGGATCTTCCACCTCGGATCCTATGGCTTTCAGCATGGTGCGGCAGACGGCCATGTAGATGGCGGCGGGCATGCCCTTGCCGGCCACGTCGCCGATGAAGAAGGCGAGGTGGTCCTCGTCGAATTTGAAAAAATCGTAGAAATCGCCGCCCACGTGCTTCGCCGGGATCATATCCGCAAAAATATCGAACCGCGTGTCATCGGGAAACACGGGAAAATCCTGATGCAGGATCTGTTCCTGGATCCGCGCCGCCATATCCAGGTCGTAATTCAGCGACTTGAGCTGGTTCTCCATCTCCCTGGTTTTCAGCACACGGCTGACTTCCTTCAGGCATTTTTCGATGGTGATCTCCATATCCTTGAAGTCGATCGGCTTGGTCACAAAATCGTACGCCCCGCGGTTCATCGCTGTGCGGATGTTCTCAAAATCACCGTACGCCGAAACCATCACGGTCTTCAGGTCGTCGCGCTTGAGCTCGAGCAGTTCGACCAGCAGGGTGAGCCCGTCCATACGGGGCATGTTGATGTCGCACAGGATCAGCGACAGTTCCGGATTGGCCTGTATGACCTCCAGCGCCTCCACCCCGTCCTCCGCAAAAAGGAATTCGTACTCCCGTGATTTCACCTTATTCCTGAATTTTTGAAGCATGAGCATCTGCAGATCCGGTTCATCATCCACCACGAGGATCTTTCTGGGTGCGTTGTTCATATGAGTTGTTTTTTATCTCGTTTCGTGTTTTTACTTGTAATTTCCGTTACTCCCCGAGCATCTGATGGATTTCCGACTTCAGTGTCTGAAAATCGATCGGCTTGGTGAAAAAATCCTTCGCCCCGGACTCGATGGCCCTTTTGTAGTTTTCCTGATCGCCATAGGCCGATATCATGCTTACAGCTATATCGGGGTATTCGGTTTTGATTTCATCAAGCAGCTCGAGTCCGGTCATGCCGGGCATGTTGATGTCGGAGAAGACATACACGACATCGGGCGGTTCGTTGCTTTTCAGGATGCGCAGCGCTTCCTTGCCCGAAAAGGCAAAGATCATCTCCAGTTTTCCTTCTTTTATTTCCCTGCGGAATTTCTGCCGAAAGAGCAGCTCCACATCTTTTTCATCATCAACTACCAGAAATTTCATTGGCTTGTGGGTTGGTTCCATGGTGTAGGGGAATTGAGAGTATAAATGTCGTAAAATTATTGGCCTGGCTTTTTATGCTGATTTTGCCGCCATGGGCTTTCACGATGTCATTGGTTATGGAAAGGCCCAGCCCGGTGCCTTCCTTCCCTTTTTTGGTGGTGAAAAACGGTTCCAGGATATTGTCCCGGATCTCATCAGGGATGCCCGGGCCATTGTCCTCAATCTCCATTTCGACCCTGCCGTCACCCTTGCGGCTTCTCACGGTGAGTTTGGGGAGATATTTGCCCGTCCCGCCGCCAGCGCCGCCGTCCTTCATGCTCCGCTCACGCATTGCATCAAACGCATTGTTGCACAGGTTCAGGATCACGCGTGAAAAATCCTCGACGATGAGCGGCACCTGCCCGATGCCCTCATCCAACTGCAGGTCAATATCCACATTGATCGGGTCTTTGCCGGCACGCATGCCATGGAACGCCAGGTTCACGTACTCCCTGATGACCGCGTTCAGGTCGGCCGGCTCCACCTTGCCGCTTCCGCCGCGTGAATGCTGCAGCATGGACTTGACGATGCTGTCGGCCCGGGAACCGTGTTCATGGATCTTGCGGAGATTGTTCCGGACATCCGCCGCAATAACGGAGGCCTCGTCCACATCACCCGATTCCAGGTGGGCGATCAGCTCGCCGATCAGCTCCTCGCTTACATCCGAGAAATTGGTCACGAAGTTAAGCGGATTCTTGATCTCGTGGGCGATGCCGGCGGTAAGCTGTCCGAGCGAGGCCAGCTTTTCCTGCTGGACCAGCT
>RECX01000012.1 GCA_007693825.1 Balneolaceae bacterium | reverse complement strand
CGTTGTCCCTGCATAATCTGGTTATCTGATCCAAATGGACGGATCAGATCGATCACACCCGGATCAAGCAGGTAATGCGGGGTTTGAAAGGCTTCATCAAGAAGATATTGCATCGCCTCGAGCTGGCGCTCACGAGGTACGGGTGTGTAAACTACGCCATCCTGACCATAGACTTTTCTTTCACCGTAAACACCGCCAACCCAACTGACAACATGGCTGAGCCAGAAATTGCGCTGCTGGATCACCATTGCATATAATTCCGACAGTGTATCGAAATTATCACCCTCATTGCCGGCGGCATCCACAATAAATGACATAATTCTTTTTACATTTTCAATTCCATACCGGGTCGATGCAACATGATTGTTTCCGAGCGCTTCCCGCTGTTGTGTGGGGTCAACCGTAGATAAATTCCCAAAAAGCAGCATGGGTTCATCTTGTTGGCGGGATGCGATTTCATTCAGGTAGGGCCGTTCTTCGTCGGCTGACCTGGCTTCCGGAAATGGTTTGTATCCCCACTCAATAGAGAACTTGTCATAGATGGATACAATGGGGAACATGTAGGCGCCATCTCCCGGCTGTGCCACGTAATTCATCCGGGCGTAGTCCATAATGGATGGTGTTGTGCCGTACTTGTGCGTAAAAGTAGGACTGCGCAGGCTGTCGGTTGGTACGGTTGCACTGGATTTCATGTTGTGAGGAAGTCCAAGGGTGTGGCCAACTTCGTGAGCTACGACCTTGCGAAGCAGCCTGCCCATGAGAGAATCCGGCATGGGCAGATTCTGCATGCGTTCATCCACAGCACCTCCCTGTACGAAATACCAGTTGCGCAGAAGGTTTTGCACGTTATGGAACATTCCTATAGAAGAAGTGATAATCTCACCGCTCCGGGGATCGTGCACATGCGGGCCAAAAGCGTTCATGGTGGTCGAAGGCATCCAGCGCACCATGGAGAAGCGTGAATCCTCCATGCTGAAGTCAGGATCATCGATCGGTGCACGTTTTCCTTGTATGGCATTCCTGAATCCGGCCTGTTCAAACGCAGGCTGCCAGTCATTCACTCCCTGGATGACATATTCGACCAGGTGTTCCGGAGTTCCGGGATCAACATAAAAAATGATTGGTTTTTCAGGTTCTACCAAACCATTTTCATCGGGTTCCTGGTCTTTTTTCTCAAGGCGCCATCTGGTGATGTAGCGTCGGCGTTCGGCGCGGTGTTCCGGACGGCTGAAATCGACCATTTGTACCGAGAAGTAGCCGACACGTTCATCGTGGAGCCTGGGTTGCATGGGAACTTCCGGAAGCCGCAGAAAACTGTGGTTGATCATCAGTGAAATGGACCGCAAATTTCCTCCGGATGGTGTATTTTCTGCCTGCATCGTAAGTACATTTGTGATCTCTATGTTATCCGGGAATGCACGCATTCGTTCGATGTAACTGCGATCACTATCCACCCTTCTGCCCCGGAACCGTTCCCTTGGAGAGAATTCAGGGACATCGGTGGTAAACAAGTCTGTAACTTCAATCAGGGAAGACGTACTGTCAGGCCCGATAGCCTCTATTTCAAAGGATGCGATAATGGGTTCAAAGGTCGCAGTCCTCACTGCTTTGTAAACGGAGGTTGTGGTATCGGCAACAGATTGATAAAGTACCGATCGAAGCAGGATGTGATCACCCCGTTTCTCCCATCTCATCACATAGTTCTCGAGGCGGATGCCCCCGTAACCCGTTCCGGCCTGTGCGCGAACAATGCGGGAAACAAGCAATATTTCACGTCCCAGCTCCTTATCGGGTATCTCGAAATAGAGTTTGTCATTTTTTGAATGAACAAGAAAAAGGCCTTCTTCGGTTTTTGCTTCGTCGTCTATGATTTCAAAATATTTTGAAACAGGACCGGGTTTTCCGACTTCAATGGTACCTTCGGGAACATCAGATTCCGGATCTTTGTCGGTTGCTGTCGTTGATCGGAACAGCGAACAGCTTGATAAAAGCATAAGTACAGGTATTAACAACCAGAGATGTTGGACAGGCATGAGAATTTTTTATTTTGGATGGTATGTTGCGGACACTATCACTCAGTCCTATTACTGAGGCAATCTCGTCTGATGGTTTCACATTAATCGTATGGTGCCGTTACTCGAAATCCGTATTGAGTTTATATCTGGCGATACGATTATTGCCCTTGTCAGCAACATAGACGACACGACGGAAATAGGCCACGCCGCTCGGTTCGTTGAACTGGCGCGGTCCGACGCCTCTTCCACCGAAGGAAACGTTGACTGCTTTTCTGGCGGTCGAGCCGGCGGGTGGTACCACTCCCTCCTGACCATTGGACTGAAACAGGTACAGACTGTCCGTGCCGGCATCAGTTACAAAGATATGGCCGCGTGGATCGGCGGAATAGGCAATGCCGCTCGGACGGATAAAACGGTCTTCCTCATACAGAAAACGTTCAGCACGTGCCGTATCCTGGGCAAGCAGCTGTGACCTGGGCCGGTATTCCAGGCCGTCCGGTGTAAACTCCGCGGTAATCCAGAGAACACGAAACGGGACATCCCTTTCGGGGTCGCCCTGGGTAATCAGAAAGCTTCTGTCCTCTGTCATGTTTTCACGCTGCGGTGCGGCGACAAACGTAGCCATGTCGCTGATTCCAACTGCACTTATGAGTGAAGGTACGGTGGGACTCAGGGCCCTGATCTGACCCACATTCCTCATTTTTCCAGTCGGGTTTCCCTGGGCATCGAGAACCGGCCCATAAATAAGTATCGTGTTATCAGGCGCCTCGGGTTGTCCGGTTATGTTCCTTGGGCCTCGTCGGGCGACATACAGGGTATTGTCATGAAGAACACCCAGGCCGGTAATTTCGATCTTGTCGGCATTATCGTCCCTGTTGGGATCCAGTCTTCTGCGCTGAGA